>JBFFIS010000039.1:0-11998 GCA_041556375.1 Desulfurivibrionaceae bacterium
AAAAATCCTGGTAATAGGGATGAAGTTTAATGCCCTTAAATCCGGCCGCGGCAATCTGCTTGATTTCAGTGCTGAGGTTCTTCGAGTCTGGATGCAGGGAGACAAAGGGGATGAGGCGCTCGGAGCGCAAAGAGAGCGACCAGTCAAAGATCGCTGAAAATTGGCTGGGCTTGGTGGCAATGGAACAGATTACCGCCGCGGCAATCCCGGCCCGATCCATGGAGGCCAGCAGTCCGGCTGCCGTGCCGTCGGTCGCCGGGGTGACATTGCCACTCTTGGCCAGGGCGGGCACAGTGGTTGCCGCCAGCTGGTCGGGGAAGATGTGGGTGTGGAAATCAATGCAGGCCATGACAGGATAGGGGGGCAAGCGGCCGGCTGCGATCAACTGCAGGGCGGGCTGAAAGAGGTGCTGGGAAATCTCTCGTTTTGGTGGGTGCTTTCCTCGCAGATGCGGACCCCCATCTTCAGGTGCTCGTTGGTATAGGTGGTGAAGATGTCCTGGGCGCTGTCCTTGCTCTTGATCCCCCCCTTGCGCAGAGGTAGATCAGAAACCAGCATCAGGGCGCCGGTAGGAACACCAAGGGCATAGCCCACGGAAAAGAGGGTGGCGATTTCCATGTCAACGGCAATAATCCGATGTTTGAAGATGTAATCGATGAACTCCTCGTCAAACTCCCACATGCGATAATCGGTGGTCAGCATAATGCCGGAGCGGGCCCGCTTGCCCGTCGAATTTTGCACCACCTGTTCGGAGATGCGGGTCAACTCGACACAGGGGATGGCCGGCACGTCCTGGGGCAGGTAATGGCGGCTGGTACCCTCATCGCGGATGCTGGCCGTGGGAACGATGAGGTCACCTATCTCACAGTCATCTTCAATGCCGCCGCACATGCCGAGCATCAGCACTGACTTGATATTGTCGAGAAAAGAGAGGCAGTGCATGACAATGCCGGCGGAAGGTGAGCCGACACCATGATTGATGATGCTGATGTCCCGTTCCGCATCGTGGGAGACATTCCAGTAGCCGGACTGGATTTCGTTGCCTGTATGGGCGGCAAAGCTTTCGACGTAGCGCTCAAAATTGCACAGTAATATGTTCGACCGGAACTCTTTGACCGAGGAGCCGGTGTATCTTTCCAGAGTGTGACGGGCATAACTGTCGGGTCGAAGTAATTTCCCCATAGAGCATTCCTTTCATTTGGTTTGCGGTCATCAGCTTCTGATGGTAGAAAGTTGATGGATGAATTTTTGCGCGGGCTAGATAACCCCGTATAATTTCACATATTCAATTCTCTTTATAATAACAAGGTAGAGTCAGAAAATGGCAAAAAATATTTCCCTAAATGAACGAATTATCCTCGCCCTTGATGTCGAACATCCGGAAATCGCCAAGGAGTGGGTGAAGAAGACTGAGTCAAAGATCGGCTATTACAAGGTGGGACTCCAGCTTTTTCTGGCCGGTTGGTTTGATACGGTGGACTGGATTATTGACCGGGGCCACAAGGTCATGCTTGATCTGAAATTTTTCGATATCCCCGAGACTGTTAAGCTAGCGGTGGCCCAGATTCGCGACCATGGCGTTTCGCTGGCCACCATCCACGGCAATGATCCGATCATCAGGGCTGCCCTTACCGAACGCGGCGATTTGCAGCTGCTGGCTGTCACCGTGCTCACCAGTTTTGGCGAGGAGGACCTGCGGGCCATGGGCATGACCCAGTCGATTGCCGATCTTGTTTATTTCAGGGCCAAGAGGGCCTTGGAGCTTGGCTGTGACGGTGTTGTCTGTTCCGGCATGGAGGCGCCGCGGCTCCGTGAAGGCTTAGGGGATAAACTTATTTTGGTGACCCCCGGGATCAGGCCCGGAGCCAATATTTTGGATGGTAGCGACGATCAGACCCGTATCATGACAGCGAAAAAGGCCCTTATCGGCGGCGCCGATCATGTTGTCGTGGGAAGGCCCATCACCAAGGCGGCAGATCCCCTGGCAGTTATCGGCGCCATGCAGGATGAGATTGCCGAGGCTGTGGGCTAGGGCCTGTTCCATCTCGACCTGGGCGGTGGCCAAAGGTGAAAAGTTTTCCCGAGGTCAGTGGATAAACCTGAGGGAGGTTTTGTGCTGACCTCAGGAAAACAAAGGCTGTTTATTCTTCTATCTCTTGCTGCACCTGGGTCGTGAAAATGGGCCAGGTGCTTTTTTTCTTCTCACTGCAGATCAGATTGGCCTGGCGGAACTGCCGACAGCCCATGGCATCAGCAAAATCGTCACATTCCACAGCACATTCCTCATAGGTCTCGCCCTGTTCGTGACCTGCAGGCCTGTAAATGGTTGCATAAGCGGTGAGGTGTATCAGGCTTGCTGCACCCAGGGTCACAGCTACGGTGATGAATTTTCCGGTCATATCTAAGCTCTTTTTTCTAGAGAGTTTTTCTTTTGCGGTACGGCGCACAAAAGCGGCCAGATGGCTCAGTAGAACCGCCATAGTGGTTTATCCCCCTGGTATCGCAAGAAAAATGCCAGAGCTTTAACTAAATCATTAATTTCTGAAATACTTTAAGGAACGACGCTATCTCAAGAGCTTGTTTTGAGGAGGCAGGCGGAGGGCCGGAGCTTGAAGATGAACGTCTCAGGTCAAGGCCCCGGAGACTGGTGAGCGGCTCGTTTGTTTCTGGTCGGTTTAGAGGATGGCGAAGTAGGTCAGTGCCTGCATGCAGGCCAAGGTGTAGATGCCGGCCATGACATCATCGAGGACGATGCCGGTGCCGCCATGGAGATGGGTATCAAGCCAGCTCACCGGGAAGGGTTTCCATATATCGAAAATGCGGAAGAGGACAAAGGCGGTGATGAGGGCAGGCAGGCTGAGGGGCGCGCCGATAAGGCCAATGAGCATACCGATAATTTCATCGATGACCACCATGCCCGGATCCTGGCGGTCAATGATCTTCTCGGCCATACCGGCGGTGATAATTGCCAGAACCAAGATAGCGGCCAGGGCCAGATAATAGCCGTAGCCTGGCAGCATGATGATGAGAAAATGGATGGGGAAGGCCACCAGGGTGCCCATGGAACCAGGGGCTTTCGGGGTGTAGCCGGTATAAAAACCGGTGGCAAGAGCCATAACAAGTTTATCCATTTTTTTTAGCCAAGAAGAGGTTTGTATTTTTTATTGCTGACCTCTTACCTCAAGGCGAGGCAGAAGTACACGGCAAAACAAGAAAAGATGGCTTAGCCGCCGTTGTGACCTAGAACCTCATGGTAGATCTGCTGGATAGCGACGCCCTGCTCTTGGGCCAGACGCCGGCACTCCTCGTATTCGGGATAGATACGAGTGCCGGAGGGGGTGTCAACCTCCTTGACCACCATATTGCCAAATCGGGTTTTCAGGGTCACGGCCCGTCGGGGTAAGGTCCAGCGCCGCTCTTTTCTGAAGCGCAGGCCGATGGCCGTTGTTTCGTCGAGGATAAGGCGTTTGCACTGGTGGGCGTGGGTGCTGTCAGCCAGAACGCGGAGAAGAAAACCCGGACGGCCCTTTTTCATCTGTATGGGAATGAGGCTGACGTCCAGGGCCTGGGCGTCGAAAAGGCGTTCGCAGAGATAGGGGTAGGTCTCCGGGGCCCAATCGTCAAGATGACAGTCGATGACCTCCACCTCCTGGGCCTCGATAATCTCTGTTTCCTGGCCGATAAAGAGGCGCAGCATGTTGGGCCGTTGGTCGCTGAGGCTATGGTTGCCGGCTCCGTAACCGGTGTGGCTCAAGGTCAGGGAGGGCAGGGGGCCGAAACCGTCGGCCAGGGCCTTGATAATGGCGGCACCGGTGGGAGTGACCAGCTCCTGGTCGAGATCGACACCGTAAACCTCCATGCCTTTACTGAGCTCCACCACGGCCGGGGCAGGCAGGGGCAGCCTGCCATGCTCGCATTCAACCCAGCCATGGCCCATGGGCAACGGCGAGCAGATGACGCTGTCGATATCAAAAAAGGAAAAGCCGACAGCAGCGCCAACAATATCGAGGATGGAGTCAACCGCCCCCACCTCATGGAAATGGACATCCTCGGGCTCGACGTTGTGGACCTTGGCCTCGGCCTCGGCCAGGGCGGCAAAGACGGCCAGGGAGTTTGCCTTGATGTCCTCATCCAGGTGGCTGACGTCTAGAAGGGCTCTGATGTCTTGATAGCTGCGTTGGGGCTGGCCGTCCTGGACAGTGATCTCCACCTTGCTGGCCCCCAGGCCGTTTTGGCTGATCTTGTCTGCCTTGACCTCGTAACCTGCTAGTGGCAAGAGGCTGAACTGCTTTTTAACATGGGCAAGGTCAAGGCCGGCATCAATGAAGCTGCCAAGGAGCATGTCGCCGCTAATGCCGGAGAAACAGTCAAGGTAGGCTATGGTCATGGTCGTCTCATCAGTGATGGGGAGTTAAAGTGTGGAGGGCGCTTACATCTGCCCTGTCCAGGTCTCTTGTCTCAAGAAAATAGAACCCCGGTTTCGAGAGGGTGGCCGCGCAAAAAGGCGTCAACAGCCATACGTTTTTTGCCCTCAAGCTGGATCTCCCGGACGACAAGATAACCGTCACCGGTGGCAATGACCAGGCCTTCGTTGGTGATACGGACAAGGGTGCCAGGAGTTTCCGTGGCCTCTTCTGGCAAAACCACAGGACGAAAGGGGCGCAGCCACTTGCCTTCGAGGTTGGTGTACGCCTTGGGCCAGGGGTCAAGACCGCGAATCTGACAACTGATGGCCCGTGCTGACTGATGCCAATCAATATAGGCCTCATCCTTGGTAAGCATGGGGGCATCGGTGGCCAAGAAGTGATCCTGCGTCTTGGCTGGCAGCTTGTCTTGGCGCAGCAGGTCCAGGGCCTTGACCAGTAGTTCGCCGCCTAGGGTAGCCATCCTGACGGCCAGGGTGCTAGAGGTGTCGTCAGGATCTATCTTCAGGCTGCCGGGCAGGAGAATGTCACCGGTATCCATGCCTTCATCCATCTGCATGATAGTGATGCCGGTGACGGTCTCACCCTCAAGGATGGCGCGCTGGATCGGCGCGGCTCCCCGGTATTTAGGAAGCAGGGAGCCGTGGACATTGATGGTCCCCAAGGGGGGCAGGTTGACTAGGGTGCCGGGCAGAATACGGCCATAGGCGGTGACCACAAAGAGATCAGCCTTGTAGGCGGTAAGCTCGTCAAGGTACTCCTGGGTGCGGATCTTGGTGGGCTGGAGAACAGGGATTCCATGGCTTTCAGCCAGGACCTTCACCGGCGGCGGCTGAACCTTGCGCCCCCTGCCCTTGGGGCGATCGGGTTGGCAGACGACAGCAACCACATTCTCACCATGGTCGAGCATGGCCTGTAAAGTGGGCACGGCAAACTCCGGGGTGCCCATGAAGATGATGCGCTTGATTTCAGCCATAAATTCCCCAGTGGTTGACCTTGTCGAACTGTGCCCTGACGGCAGAGAAGATTTTTAATGTATTACGCTTTTTCCTGGGCGAGCTGTTTTTTGCGTTTTTTCTTGTACATCGCTCGTTTTAGGCTGCTGAGATGGTCAATAAACAGGGTGCCGTTAAGATGGTCGACCTCGTGCTGGATGACCCTGGCAAACCAGTCCTCGGCGATAAAATCCAAAGGGTTGCCCTCGGCATCCTGGGCCTTGACTCTGATTTTAGTAAAGCGTTTGACCTTGGCCGTGAGCTCCACCACACTCAGACACCCCTCTTCTTCAAGATCGGAACCCTCGCCTTCAGAGATCTCTGGATTAACAAAAACAAGGAGCTCTGGTTCTTCATCCTGAGTGGTGATGTCCATCACCAGGAGCTGCTGGGAGACACCGACCTGCGGGGCGGCCAGGCCGACGCCGGGGGCATCGTACATGGTTTCTGCCATGTCTACTATGAGCTCCTGCAGGGCGTCATCAAACTCAGTAACCTTTTCCGCCTTTTTGCGGAGGATGGGGTTGGGGTATTTTAAAATTTCGCGGATTGCCATAATGATTGTCTGGTAATGAAAATAAAAGCGATTTTTTTCTGCTTCCTATGTAGCAGAAGCATTGGAATTTTTCCAGTGCCATCTTTGTTAAGAGGAGGGCATGGGGCAGGGAGTTCCCGTTTGGCCCCATTTTTTTACAACATGCTGTCCGGATCGATATCCAGGGTCATCCGCACCTTGTTGTTGCGCACCTGGCTGGGGGGATTGTTACGTAAATAGTGGGCCAGGTCGGCGAGGCCGGCCAGGTTGAGGCCCTTGAGGAGGAGCTGCCAGCGGTACCGGTTACGTAATTTGCTCAGCGGCGCCGGAGCCGGACCGAGGATTTCAACGCTGCTGGCCGACCGGCTTTTTCGGGCCAGCGTAGCGCATTCCTGGGCAGCCTTAAGAACAAGTTCTTCCCATTCGCCGGAAAATTTGACGTTGATCAGCCGGCTATAGGGAGGATAGCTCAAGGCGTGGCGCAGGCCAATTTCATGTTCGTAAAAACTTTGGTAATCATGCTCCCTGGCCGCCACCACGGCGTAATGGTCGGGCTGGAAGGTCTGGATGATGACCTTGCCGGGTTTTTCGCCGCGCCCGGCCCGCCCCGTTACCTGCGAGAGGAGCTGGAAGGTGCGTTCGGCAGCCTTGTAGTCGGGCAGGGTGAGGCCGGTATCGGCCCAGACAATACCCACCAGGGTGACATGGGGGAAATGGTGGCCCTTGGTAATCATCTGGGTGCCCACCAGGATGTCGGTTTCCCTGTTGTGCACGGCCCGAAGGATCTTGATGAAATCATGGCGCGACGAACTGGTGGTGTCGCGGTCAAGACGGGCAATGGTGGCCTTGGGCACCATGGCCCGCAGCTCCTCCTCGATACGTTCCGTGCCAAAGCCGCATTCCCGCACCCGGGCAGAGCGGCAATGGGGGCAGAGGGCGGCGCTTGCCGACTGGTGACCGCAATAGTGACAGATCAGGCGCTGCTTATGCTTGTGCAGGGTGAGGGTCACCTCGCAATGGGGGCAGGAGATGGAGTGGCCGCAGTCCTGGCAGAGGAGAAGATTGGCAAAACCGCGCCTGTTTAGAAAGACAAGGGACTGGTTCCCTTGAGCATAATTTTCCTGCAGGGCCCGGCGCAGATTGGGGGAAAAAAGAGGGGATTGCTCACTGACCGTCGGCACCTTTTTAAGGTCAACGATTTCGACCTCGGGCATGGTACGGTCAAAGATCCTTTTTTGTAGGGAGAGAATGGTAAATTTGCCATGCAGGCCATTATAGTAGCTGGTCACCGCCGGGGTGGCCGACCCGAGCAGGGTCACTGCCTTGTTTTCTCTGGCCCGGAGAACGGCCAGGTCCCTGGCGTTGTAGCGCAGGTTGTCATCCTGTTTGTAGGCCGGGTCATGCTCCTCGTCAACAATGATCAGCCCCAGGTTGCTGAGGGGGGCAAAGATGGCGGAGCGGGCACCAATGACTATTGATACCTGGCCCCTGGCAATTTTTTGCCATTGGTCAAAGCGTTCGCCGCTTGACAGGCCGCTGTGTAAGAGGGCGATCTTATCTCCGAAGCGGGAGAAAAAATGGCCTTCGATCTGGGCGGCCAGGGCAATCTCCGGCACCAGGACAAGGACGGTCCGCCCGTGGGCCAAGGTGGTCTCGGCAGCCTGCAGGTAGACCTCGGTTTTGCCGCAGCCGGTAACGCCATGGACCAGAAAGGGGGCAAAGCTGTGGGCCTCTATTTTGGGAAGGATGTGCTCAAGAACGGCCTCCTGCTCAGCGGTGAGGTTTTCCGGCCGGGGATAGAAGAGGGGCTGCTCGCCAAAGGGATCGCGGTATATCTGTTCTTCGCTGAGACTGATAAGACCTTGGTCTACCAGGGAACGAATGGCCTTGCCGGCGCCGGAGTAGAGTTTGGTAATGTCCTTTCTTGCCACCAGCGCTTTGGGGCCGCTGAGCTGCTCCTTGATGAGAGCCAGGGTTTTTTCCTCTGACTTTTTCAGGCTGACATCGGGCCGCGGCTCTGTCAGGTGCAGGCAGACCTCGGTTTTGGCCTTGGTGGTGGCTGACTGGAGGACCTCGTCAATGGTGATCAGACCTTTGCTCTGCCAATCGATCAGGATTTTTTTGCCCTTGCCACGCCAGATCTTGGTGCAGGCCGCCCTGGAAATGCAGCCGGTGTTGATCAGCTCGGCAAACCAGGCAGCCGTGCCTGGCGGCGGCGAGGCCAGCAGGGGGGACAGTTCCTCCTGCCCTTTAGCCGTCAAAGTGGCCTGGCGCCCCGATTGGCTGGTAAGGCCGCCGGGCAGGGCGCTCTTGATCACCTCGCCGATGGGGTAGTGATAGTAGTCGGCAACCCACTTGAAAAAAGGCACCATGTCGGCGCCAAAAAGGGGCTCCCTGTCCAGGATGTCGAGGATGGGCCGTATCTTATACTCAGTTTCTTGCGCTGGGCTGGTGCCGATGACATAGCCGGTGATCCGCCGCCTCCCAAGGGGGACAAGAACACGGACACCAACAGCGGGCATCTCCGAAGACAAGGGGGCGTAGGTAAGGGTGTCAAAGAGAGGGGCGGCGACCACTATGACGAGATGATTCACGGCAGCAGCAATTTAGAGGTTTTGAGCCACTTCTTTGATATGGTCGCTGAAGTTCTCACAGACATCGGGGTGACGGAGGGCAAAGGCGATAATGGCCTTAAGGTAGCCCAGTTTGTCGCCGGCATCAAAGCGAGTCCCCTCAAACTCGTAGGCGTACATCCCCCGTTTATGGGCCAGGGCCAGCAGGGCATCGGTGAGTTGGATTTCGCCACCGTGACCCGGCGTGGTTTTGCCGAGAATATCAAAGATGTCGGGCTGCAGGATGTAACGGCCGATAATGGCCATGTCTGACTTGGTGGTGCCGGGGGCCGGTTTTTCCACCATGCGCTCGACCTTATGGACCCTCTTTGATCTGGGGCTGCCCTCGACGATACCGTACTGGTAGGTTTCCTCCTCGGGAACGCGCTGGACGGCAACCACGGACTCCTGCACCTCGTTATAGAGGTTAATCATCTGTTTGAGGCAGGGCTGTTCGCTGAGGACAAGGTCATCGCCAAGGAGAACGGCAAAGGGTTCGTTGCCCACAACATTACGGGCCATCCAGATGGCGTGCCCCAGGCCCATGGGTTTTTTCTGGCGCACCGAGACAACCTCAATGAGGTTGGCAATATGGTTGACCTCTTCGGCCAAACGGGTCTTGCCCTTGTCGGTAAGGGCATGGTCCAGGGCTGAATCATAGTCAAAATGATTTTCAATGGCGGATTTGCCGGCACTGGTGATAAAAATAATTTCTTCAATACCGGAGGCCACCACCTCTTCAACAATGTACTGGATGGTGGGGCGGTCAACAATGGTCAGCATCTCCTTGGGGATGGCCTTGCTGGCCGGCAGGAAACGGGTGCCGAGACCGGCGACAGGAATAACGGCTTTACGAACTTTCATAGGCGGTTATGGTGTGGTGGTTGGTTGGTCAACACGGGGAAACCTGTAGAAAATAAGAAAGAAAAACAATACAATAGCCTATCATTGGGGCCTGTGAATGGCAAGGATGATTTGTCGGCCTGCCCATGGATCGGCGCCGGTCAAAAATGCCATGGGGTAATCGTAACAGCAAGAAGGTAAAGAAATAGAGACGTTAAGGAGGGCAGAGGTGGAAGAGAAAGTTTTCCTCGACTGGCTTTTTTACCTCTCCAGCCTTCTTTAAATTCTCTGCTCCATAAAAAAAAGTCCAGGACAGCGATGCATCCTCTTGAGAAAAAAATATTTCAGATGGTGACCGGCCAAAAACTGCTGCGGAGAGGTCAAGCCGTGGTGGTGGGAGTCTCGGCCGGCCCGGACTCCATGGCCCTCCTCCATCTCCTTGCCGGATTTGGCAGGGATTTTGCCCTTGAACTTACCGCCGTCTACGTTGATCATGGCCTTCGCCCCATGGAGACAGAGGCCGAGGCCGATCTGGTCAAGGAGGCGGTTGCCAGATTTTCCGGCCGATTTGAGCATGTCAGGGTTGATGTCCATGGTGAGGCTGAGCGCCAGAAAAAATCACTGGAGCATATGGCCAGGGATCTTCGCTATCAGGCCTTTGACCAGGTCGCCGCCCAGGTGGGGGCAGAAAAAATTGCCGTGGCCCATACTGCTGACGATCAGGCCGAAGAGATTATTATCCGTATGCTCCGTGGCTCCGGGCGCGGCGGCTTTTCAGGTATGAAGCTTGTCCGCGACAATAAAATTGTCCGGCCCCTGCTTACCACTGCCAAAGAAGAAATTCTTGCCTATCTTCAGGCTAGAAACATCCCTTTTCTGGTGGATAGCTCAAATGAGGATCTGCGCTTTCTGCGCAACCAGGTACGTTTGGAGATCCTGCCCTTTTTGGAAAAGTATAATCCCGGCCTCCGGCAAACCCTGCGGCGCAGTGCTGTTATCCTTCAGGATGAGGAGGATCTGTTGGCCAAGGAAGGGGCCCGCTGTTGGCAGGAGGTGGCTCACGTTTCGGAGGGCGACAGGGACGGTCTACCGCGCATCACCATAGAAGTAGAGAGGTTTCTGTCCCTTCATCCCGCTTTGCAGAGAAGGGTAGGTGAGACCATGCTGCTTGCCATGCAGGCCAGGCCTGACAGCCGCCAGATTGAACAACTTATAGACCTGGCTCAGCACGGACAGGGCGGCGGCCAGCTTCATTTCGGCAAGGGGCTGCGGATCAGAAAACAAAAAGGCCAGCTTGTCTGCTCCTATCCCCAGGGAAAGGGGGCCGGGCGCGGCAATCTCAGCTGAGAAATCAGGTCTTGGGGTTAATGGATAACCTGTTTGATTTTCTCTTCCAAGACGGCCAGGGTGAAGGGTTTGAGCATGAACTGGTTGACCTTGAGCTGCAGGGCCTTAGTGATGTTGTCATTGCTTGGCGCCCCGGAGGTGAGAATAAACGGTGTATCGGCCAGGGAGTCATCAGCTCGAACGGCTTTAAGCAGCTCGTAGCCGTTCATGAAAGGCATGTTCCAATCGGAGATGACCAGATCGATCACCTGCGTTTTCAGAATGTCAAAGGCGCTTTCGCCATCAGAGGCCTCGGAAATTCTGGTGTAACCCATGCCGCGTAACTGCGACTTTAATATGGTGCGGATGGTTGATTGATCATCGACCACCAGGATTTGTAGATGTGGATTCTTCATTGCTTCCCCTGTGAAGAGTTTTTTGTGCAGGCTAAAGGTGCTTTGGCCACCAACAACCCATCGGTATCGCAGGGAAAAACTTAAAAAAATATTAAGACAAGAGGGGGCTCTGGCTGCCTTCCTGTTCTTGCCTTATCCATGGATGCCTGGTATATAGTATGGCTTCCAGCGACTCTGTCGGCTACAATAGGCCGTGAGTGGCAGCAGTGGATTAAAGTTACGGGCGGGTAGCTCAGCTGGATAGAGTACTGGCCTCCGAAGCCAGGAGTCGCGGGTTCGAATCCCGCCTCGCCCACCAGTTATAAATAAAAAAAGCCCAACCAGTTAAAATGGTTGGGCTTTTTTTATTGTCTAGTAGCTAGAGCGTGAAAATGTTTAAGGCACGGATCGTTGACGGCCCATCTCAAGGATATTACCACGCCGCGGAACGTTTTTTTCGCAGATAGCGAAATGTAATTTTTTGCAAATGAAATCATCGCAATAACTATGATATTCTACGAAGTATGTCTTTGTGTTGTTTAACAATAAATAGTCTTATCCGCCAAGGGGATTAAAGTTGATGCATTCACCCTTGTTGTCAGGGGATGAAAAATACTGGCCAGTGTGATGCCCTGCGTAGCGATCCCCTTTTAAAAGTATTGGTAATTCCATGCTCAAAGAAAACGTGACAGCAAAACAGTCCTTGGCCTGGCGTCAGTTTGTGCCTTTTTTGTCGTGGTTTCAAGGTTATGGGTCTCGGCAGCTCGGCAGCGATACCCTGGCTGGCTTGACGGTGGCAGTGGTCCTCATCCCACAGTCAATGGCCTATGCCATTCTTGCCGGCATGCCACCCGTCTATGGTCTTTAT
>JBFFIS010000040.1:0-11966 GCA_041556375.1 Desulfurivibrionaceae bacterium
GCCGGGTTTCATAGACGTCATTATGGCCCACGAGAATGGCGGTGCCATTTTCCGTGAGTTCGTAGGGAATGCGCCGCTCTTTAAGCTGGGCAACAATTTCTGCGGCATCACCACTGTTAAGATTAGCATAGAGGACCTTCATGCTGGGCTTACTGCCAACAAAGGTCAAACTCAAGAGACCAAAGAGGACGCCGGCGACCACCAGCCCGGCAATGACCTTCTGTATAAGAGGGAGACTCTTGAGAACATCGAGACCTTGTTTTAGAATATCTTTTCCGCCAGCCATAATTTTTCGTTGTCAGTTGTTAATTTTCACTTGTCTACTAAGACAAAATTCCAGGACAAAAGGTCTTTATTTTTTTAACAGAAAATACAAGCGGCCAGCCTCTGCCAAGGCAGGCTGGTCTGCGAAAAACTATTTCACACCTGCATCCGCATGACGTCCTGATAGGCCGCAATGACCTTCTGCTGGACCTTGGTCAACATGCGAAATGACACGGTGGATTTTTCCATGGCAATCATGGTTTCATGGATGTTTGAATGTTGGCCACTCACCAAGCCTTCTGTCATCTGGGCCGACTCCTGAATATTGGCATTGACGCCCTCCAGGGATTTCTTCAACACATCACCAAAACCGGTGCCGCCTGTCGGACTCTTCGTACTCTTGTCAAGGGTAAGGGGCTGCTGGATCTGGCTCAGGGGTAATGTTTTCATGGTCATTTTTCCTCAACGCTGGTTAAGCGCCCTATTTAACGGCTGATATCCAAGGCCTTCAAGGCCATACTTTTGATGGCATCAATGGCGGTGACATTGGCCTCATAACCGCGACGGGCACTGATCATGTCTACCATCTGCTCAGCAGTGTCGACATTGGGGAAACGGACAATGCCATTTTCGTCGGCATCAGGATGGGAGGGGTCATAAACCTCTTTAAAAGGCTTATCGTCCTCAACGACCTTGACGACCTCGACCTTACGTAAGCGGGCCGTGGTTGAGTCCAAGGTGTCACGGAAATTTTCCATCGGCCGGGAACCGAAAACAACGGATTTGGCCTTGTAAGGCCCACCTTCCATGGTCCGGGTGGTATTGGCGTTGGCCAGGTTCATGGCGGTGACATTGAGACGGGCCCTTTCCGCCTTCAGACCGGAACCGCTAATCTTTAACGCTGTCAGAATGTCCATTATCGGCCTCCTTCATCAATGGCATACTTCAAACCGTCAATTTTCTTACCTATGATCTTGGCGGCAATCTCATACATCAACTGGTTCTCAGAAAGCTTGAGCATCTCTTCATCAAGATCCACAGGTCTTTTTTCTTTGGAAAATTGACGTCTTATCCCGGCATCAACAGGATCAAGATCCATATGCCCGTCATGTGTTTTACTGAGGCTACCGCTTCCCTGGATGGCCGTTTCCATGGCCTGGGCAAAGGGGAAATCCTGGGTTGTATAGCCCGGCGTTTCCAGGTTGGCGATATTCGACTGGATAAGCCCCTGCCTTTCATAACGGAGGTTCAAGGCCTGCTCCAAAACGGGAATATTGCCGCCAAACAGCTTATTTATGGGCATATCTTCTCTTCCTTTATCCTAAGTGTCTCCATATTATGGCGTAGCGGTTATCCACACTGCCAGGGGGCAAAATTTGCACCTGCAGACTATTTTGCAAAGATTATGCCGCTTACAGAGACGTCAGCCGAAAGAGAGGACAAAAAAGTGACACTCGGAGAAAGACGAGAGGAGATGAGAGAGAAAAAAAGCCAGGTAACTAGCTGGAAAGACAGAAAAAAGATATATTCAGCTTAAAACACCCATACTGCGATACTCATGCAACTTATTCCGCAGGGTGCGCACGGATATACCGAGCATCTTGGCCGCATGGGTGCGATTATTGTCAGTTTTTTGAAGGGCATGGAGGATCATTTGACGCTCCACATCTTTCAGCGGCACAACCGCGCCGTCATCGGCTAAGGCCTGGATCCCTTGGTCTTGGCTGTTCTGGGGAGCAGGCTGAGCAACCGGCCACTCAGGCGCCGGGGCATCAGCCGCCAGCTCAGGCACGTCATCGTCCCATAAATCTTCAAGAACATACTCGCCGCCCTCATTGAGAAGAACGGCTCGTTCCACCAAATTTTCCATCTCTCTGACATTACCGGGCCATTCATACTCCAGAAAATAACGGCGAACCGGCTCGGAGAAATTCTTAAGCTTCTTACTGTATTGGCTGGAAAACTTCTCGAGGAAGTATTGGGCCAGCAAGGGGATGTCGCCTGGCCTCTGGGCCAAGGAGGGTAATTTAAGAGGAATAACGTTGAGGCGATAAAAGAGGTCCTGGCGGAAAGTACCCTCCTTAACCATCTCCGTGAGATCCCTATTGGTGGTGGCCACCACATGGACATCCACCTTCACGGGAGCGCTGCCGCCCAGGCGATCCACCTCTTCCTCCTGGAGAACCCTTAACAGCTTAGCCTGGAGATGGAGAGGCACTTCGCCAATTTCATCAAGGAGCAACGTCCCACCGCTGGCGAGCTCAAATTTACCCTTCTTGGCAGTGACAGCACCGGTAAAGGCCCCTTTCTCGTGGCCAAAGAGCTCACTCTCAAGGAGACCCTCCGGCAGGGCGGCACAGTTCAAGGCCACAAAGGGGCCATGTTTGCGATCGCTCTCGTTATGGATGTAACGGGCAAAAACCTCCTTACCCGTTCCAGACTCGCCAAGTATCAACACCGTGGCCTTGCTTGAGGCCACACTCTTGGCCCTGATCATAATCTTACGCAGATTCTCCGAGTTGCCGACAATGGGTTTTTCCTGGCCCCCTCGCCTCTTACGCCTAGCAGCGGTCAAGGCACTGGTCACCGGGGTAAGACGCTGACGACTGAGGGCCATATCCACCGTCGCCAACACGGCCTCACGCTGAAAGGGCTTAAGAATATAATCCAGGGCCCCCAGACGCATGGCCTCCACCGCCGTATCCACCGAGGCATGGCCGGTGATCAGGATAACCGGCAGCTCAGGCACCTGAATCTTGAGTTTCTTTAACAAGTCCAGGCCATTGCCGTCAGGCATTTTCAAGTCAGCCAGGACCAGATCGGGCTGGTTGTCGGCAACCATCTCCAGGGCCATGGTGACATTCTCAGCGGCCATCACCTGAAAGCGCCCGTGACTTAAGGTTTCAAAGAGGCTGATGCGGACATCCTGATCATCATCAACGATGAGTATTTTATGAGGGGATGTGGTCATAAAGGGCCGCGGTCTGAGGAGAGGGAGGAGCTCGGATATACTGCCGGCACAGGGAGCAAAGTCTTGAAGGATCGACCCCTACTTTCTCTTGCCAATTCGGTGTTGTCAATCATTAGAACATAGCCTCAACATCGGCCATGACGCCGCGAATCTGATACTCATTGAGGCGGGCCTCTGCCAGCTTGACGATTCTATCGTCCACACCGCTTTTGGCCAAACGATAATGGTCAATGGCCTGCTTATGCTTTTTTTGGGCCATCAAGACATCGCCAAAGTGGAGATGGATGGGCTGAGCCTCCGGGCTTGTTTCCGGCAGGTCGTCGGCCAGGGCCCGTGAAAAAATTGCTGCAGCAGCCTCCAGTTTGCCCTCCTGGGAGAGTACCAACCCCAACCGGCCATACCAATACTGGATTTGCGGATCGGGCAACCACTGGCCTTCATGGAACATGGCGACTAAATCAGCCACCCGTTCCAGATCACTCAGGGCAAAAAGCTGATGCAGGTAGTCGGCGGCATAGACCCCTTTTTTGTCCTGCTGACTTCCTGACTCAACAGCCATTTTATAAAATTCCAAGGCATCTTCAGGTCGCTTCTGCTTCTGGCGCAACCGAGCACTTAACCAGTTCACCTCGGCGATGGCAGGCTGGTCCTGATAGAGACGGCGCAGATATTTCAGAAGCCGTTGGGCCGACTTGAGATCATTATTGGCCAGATAGACTTCGGCCCGCCGAAAGTAGAGCCCCACCTTCTGCTCTTCCTCTATCTCCAAACCGAGGGCCCGATAATAGATCACAGAGGCCTGATCGTAGAGGCTGGAGCGCTCATAGCCCTCACCAATGAGCATGAGGAGATCCGCCTTTTTATAGGCGGCAATGGTGATAAACTCTTTCTCGTACAGGTCGCGAATCTTCTCATACTTTTCTGCGGCGAGCAGCTTTGCTATTTTGCCAAGAAGAATCTTGCCAAGCTCATCATTAACAAAGGCGCGCTCCTTCTCCGGGGCCTCAAAGCGCAGAAAAAACTTACCTAAATTATAGGCAAGATCCCATTCCTGGCGCTCAACATAGCGCTTAAGCAAGGCGTAGCGTGCCTCTTGGGCCAGGGGATCACTATAGAGGCTGTCGAGCACCTGCTGAAAAGGCTTGTCGCCATTTTTCTTAAAAAATGCCAACCGCTCTTTCTCCGACATTTTATCGAGGTTAACGGCATTGTATTGGGCCAGTCGGAATTGGCTAAGAATGGCGTATTTATCATGGCGATCGCTTTTGGCAATGACAAGTTCATAAAAGACACGGGCGCTATCGATCATGCCCTCCTGCAGAAAACTATCGGCAACCTCAAAATAGGCCTCGGCATCAAGCTGAGCCTCCTCACGGATATTGAGATAGCGCAGGATATAATCGCGACCCTCGTCGTCATTGCCGACCCTAATGGAAGCTACCCCCATATCTTTGAGAATTTTAGGGTACTGTAAATAATAATCCGGATTGCGACGATGCACTCGTTTTAGGATGCCCAAGGCGTCATGCCACTCGCCTTTATAAAAATGAACAGCAACCTGGCCGAGTTCACCCTGGAGCCGTATCATCCTATCCTTATTGTCCTTAAGCCGGGCAAATTCGGCACTGGCCAAACTGGGCTTGTCCACCTCAAGAAAAGCCCGGCCCCGCATATAAATAACCTCGTTTTCCAGGGGGTAGCCAGGGTACTCCTTCATCAACAGGGAGTAATGGTTCAGGGCCTCACGATAAAAACCCATCTGATAATAGCTGCTGCCGATCTCATAATAGGCATCAGCCACCCGCGGCGAATCAGGGAAATCAACTATAAAGTCGCGAAAAAGGTCCTTGACCTTTGACCAGTCAGGATCCTCGGACTGAAAAGCTTGCTGCTTATAGAGAAGGGCTGCCTGCCAGAGGGCATCGCCAGCTCGGGGAGATTGGGGATAGGTTTGCCAGTAATGCTTAAAGTAGAGGGCTGCCTGCTCGACATTTTGGGCTTCAAGAAAGGCCTGGGCCTCGGCCCACAGCTTCTCCTGCCTAACCCGGTCCTTGAGGTTGACGACATTATCCTGACCCTCCTGCTCAGCACATGATGCCGAGCCAGAGGTCAGCAAGGAGAAGGCAATCAGAGTCAGGACAAGACAAAAAAGACGCTTCACCGTTCCCCCGGCTGTCCTGCCCGACAATCTGCACCCAGGGGAAAAATAACCTGACAAAGTGCCACCTACCATGCCCATGACTTAATTTTCCGTTGGTTTGACCACGCCGTGCCGCTTCATTTTTTCAAGCAGTGTGGTGCGGTTGACCTTCAATAATTTCGCCGCCCTATTTTTTACCCAACCAGTCTGATGCAGGGCTCTGACAATCAATTTTCTTTCATAATCAGCCACGACTTCACTCAGACAAAAATCGGTTTCAGGTATGTCGGCAACCACTGGACCTACGGCCGGAGCCGGAGCATTTAACAGCTGGGGAGGCAGATCTTCCATGGTAATCTCCTCTCCCACCGCTAATATAACCATACGCTCAACCATATTTTCCAGCTCGCGAACATTACCGGGCCACTGGTAGCGTTTCAGACACTCCAGAGCCTCAGCATCGATACCACTGATCACCCTTTTTTTCGAGGCGCAAAAACGCTCCAGGAATTTTTCTAGCAGCAGGGGAATATCGCTTTTGCGGTCCCGGAGAGGCGGGGACTCAATAGGAATCACGGTCAGGCGGTAGTAGAGATCCTCGCGAAAGTTTCCATTCCGAACCTCTTCAGCGAGATCCCGATTGGTGGCGGCGATGACCCGAAAGTCGGAGGTGATGGTTTTACCGCCCCCGACCCTTTCAAATTTCTTCTCCTGGAGAACCCGCAACAGTTTGACCTGCAAAACCGGGCTCATTTCAGCAATTTCATCAAGAAACACTGTGCCGCGGTCCGCCATCTCAAAACGGCCAATTCGGGTACGGATGGCATGGGTAAACGCCCCCTTTTCATGACCAAAGAGCTCCGATTCCAGGAGCTCAGCGGGTATGGCACCACAGTTTACCGGCACAAAAGGTTTATCCCGGCGGTCTCCACCGTAATGAAGAGCCTGGGCGATCAATTCCTTGCCTGTACCTGACTCACCCTGAATCAATACAGTGGAGTCGGTATCCTGAACCTTTTCAATAAGTGAAAAAACCTTGCAAATTGAGGGACTTTTACCAATGATATTACTGCAAAAGGCTGACAACTTGGGCTTCTTGGAAGATTGTTTGGCAGGGGCTGCTTCAGCTGTAGACATGCTGCTCATGATCTCCTCTTCTGGAGTGGCGAAGGCTGAGAAAAAAGATTCTCCAGGTCCCTGCTTCAGCAGGAAAACAAAGATCCCCGCAGAAGGAAACTCTGAAAAATCTCCGGACAACGACATGAAGGATGAAAGGCAAGGGCGTTGCGTTCATTAAATAGGTGTTAAACAACAGCAGCCAAATAAAGTCCTGCTTGGCCCCGGAGCCCTGCAAAAAAAGATAGCTAACTCAATGATTTTCTTTTATTCCTAAAATCTGGTATATAATATGCGGTCCAGGGTGTCAATTTTTTTAACACTGTCTTTCGATGCCTACCCAGGCCTAAGCGTCATAAATATGGCACAATATTATTTTTCCAACAGCATTTCAGTATGTTAACCAGAAAGAGCCTCTTTCCTACTGCACTTTTTTCACCCGACTTCACCTATGACATCTGATACAGCGCCACCCATCGATACAGCATTGATTGACATCGTTAAGGTCACCAAAACATACCCCCCCGACATCATGGCTCTTGACGAGGTCTCCTTGTCCGTCGGCCATGGGGAAATGGTCTTTCTCACCGGTGTCAGTGGAGCCGGCAAGACAACGCTGCTCAAGCTTCTCTGTTTTCTCGAAAAACCCACCATGGGGCTTATCGAGATGGACAGGAAGGATATCAGCAAACTCTCGGGCCACGACCTGCAAAAAATGCGTCAACATATTGGCGTTGCCTACCAGGACTTCCGGCTCCTTGCCAAACAGACGGTGTATCAAAACATCGCCCTGGCCATGGAGGTACGCTACGAAAACCCCAAGGCCATCAAGCAACGGGTGCTTGAGCTTTTGGCCAATCTTGGCCTGGCGGACAAAATCCATACCCCCACAGGAAAACTATCAAGGGGCGAGCAGCAACGGGTATCCATTGCCCGGGCCTGCGCCAACAAACCGCCGCTGATATTGGCCGATGAGCCCACCGGCAACCTCGACCCGGCCGCGACTTCCCTGGTCATGGACCTCTTTAGGCGGCTCAACGAGGAAGGATCAACCATCGTCATCGCCACCCACGACCAGTCGATCTATCAAAAGGCAGACCATCGCATGGTCAACCTGGAAAATGGCAAACTGCAAGAAATCATCAAGGTCAACTTTGACCTCTAACCCCTAAGGCATCATGCGCTATATATCATTCATATTCGGCCAACTGGCCCGCAATTCCCGCCATGGATGGACTTCTCAGTTGATGACCCTGTTTACGGTCGCCCTTTCTGTGCTCATCTTCTCCTTTTTCTTTTTAATCTATATAAATATGCAAAAGGCGAGCAGCCGTTTAGGCAATGAACTTCGCCTGATTGTCTATCTTGAACAAGAGGTGCCCGCAGCCTTCCGCCAGGAATTCAAAAAGAAAATCACCGATTTTGACAAGGTGGAAAAGATTGTTTTTATCTCCAGAGAAGAGGCCTTTGCTCGTCTGACCAAACAGCTTGGCCGAGACAGTGATGTCTTGGAGGATCTTGACCCTTCCTTCCTACCCTATTCTGTAGAAATTTTCCCCTCCAGCAATCTCAAGAGCCTGACCCGAATAAAGGAGTTCAGCGATTACCTGGTGAGCCTGCCAGGAGCAGTGAAGGTACAGTATGGCCAGGAATGGATCGAACGCTTCGGCTACTTCATCAGCCTGCTGCGCATCATCGTCATTTTAAGCGGCACACTTCTTATACTCACATCCGTCTTCATGGTTTCCTATACCATCCGCCTTACCCTGGAGTCGCGCCAGGAGGAGTTAGAGATCCTCCGTTTTCTCGGCGCCACCCACCGCTATATTCGCGGCCCAGTGATGGTTGAAGGTTTTCTCCTTGGCCTACTGGGGGCCTGCAGTGGCCTACTCTCCCTCTTTTTCCTCTTTCAATGGATCAAGGGCCATTTTTCCGGGCCGGGCTTTATGAATCTTTTTGAATTCTCCTTCCTGCCCATGGCTAATATCGGCACCATCCTGCTCATCTCGCTGCTTCTCTGTTCAAGTGGCAGCCTCATTTCCATCAGAAAATATCTGAAGGTATAAGCACCCATGATTTGCCGCTTTTTCCAGAGGCCCTTGCTGCTGGCCGTCCTAATCTCTCTGCTCCATGGCATCGTCCTGAGCGACCATGCCATGGCCTATGAGCAGAGCGATGACTTGGGTCTTGCCGAGGCAGTGCGGATTGCCGAACAGGATCTTTTTGAACACAAGAAAAAACTGAGCCGAGTCCAGCAGGGTTTGCAGGCCCAACAGGAAAACTTCGAGCAGACGCGGCAACAGGAGGAAGATCTCCTCAATGAACTCGCCGAACTCGATGGCAAAATCATTGAAGAGAGCAAGCTCCTGGTCAGCCTCTATAATCAACTCCAGGTGGAAAAGCTAAAAACAGCGGAGATGCAGCTCGCCCTTGAAAAGATTCAAGTGGAAAAAGACATTGTGGCCCGACAGACCGAAAAAAGGCTGGCCGCCTATTTTCGCATGGGAGAGATTGGGGTGCTTAATATAACCTTCTCATCATCCACCTTGCCGGAACTTGTCAATTTTCACGAGTATTACCGCCACATGCTGCGCCACGACCAGGCCCTCATCGAACGGTTTCGGGGGACACTCCTTGCCCTGGCAGAATCCAAAAAATCCCATGAGGCGCAACAGATAAAGCTTGAAGAGGCCATGACTGAGGCCAAAAAACAGCAACTGGTCCTGGCTGATACCAAAGTTGAACGGCGTTCGCTCCTCAGTCGCATTAAGGCCGAGAAGAACCTCTACCGGCAGGCGGCCGATGAACTTGAGGAATCGGCCAAGGCCCTGATCTCCGACCTTGAAGACTTGGAAAAACAGGCGGAAATCGCCCGAAACCAGAAAGAAGACTGGATGATAGCCACCTTCCCCCTTGAACCTCATAAAAAAAGAAAGCCTGCCTGGATGCGTGGCTTTGGCGGCCAGAAGGGTCAACTGCCACCTCCGGTTGTTGGCACCGTCATACGCCAGTTTGGCAACAACGCCGCCTCCCTGGCCGGCGAGGCCAAGCCCTCCTATGGCGTTGATTTCAACATTCAACCAGGAGCCATTGTGCGCGCCATCTTTAAAGGCAAGGTGGTCCACACCGGTTATGTCAAAGGCTATGGCCAGCTGGTGATCATCAGCCATACCGATGACTACTACACCATGACCAGCGGCATGACGACCTTTCTCGTCAAGCCGGGGGACATTGTCAGCCAAGGTGACGAAATTGGCATGGCCTCTGATCACATTGGCCAACTGCGTAACGCCATTCATCTTGAAATCAGGCTCAAGACAGAGCCTGTGGACCCTCTTGCCTGGCTTGACTCCAATTATATAATCATGGCCTCCGGGCTCCAGCAAAAACAATGATCGCTTGTCGAGACATCTTGCCACCACTGCAGAAGATATCGCCGCCAGCACGCATTCCGGCAAAACAAATTACCTTTTGTCGTCCTCAGCCATCCATGTTATTATTTTAGAACGTTTTTACTTATCCCGGTGTCTTCTATTAAAATCCACCACTGACATTTTGCAAAAACTACCGTAAGGTTTTCCATGAAATCAGGCAACTCCATCACCAAGCGTCTTCTCTTTGTTATTATTCTCCTTCTGCCCGTAGCAACCCTGCCCCTCTGGGACCGCGACTCCCGCGTCATTGCCCAGACCCAGGACACCTACCAGAACCTTGAAACATTCACCGCAATCCTCCACATGATTCAACAAAATTACGTGGAGGATGTTGAGGCCAAGGAGCTTCTTGAAGGCGCCATCAAGGGAATGTTGACCTCCCTTGACCCGCATTCTTCCTACATGGATCCCGATGATTTCAAGGATCTGCAGATAGAAACCAAGGGCAGCTTTTCCGGCATCGGTATCGAAATTACCATGAAGGATTCTATCCTGACCGTGGTGAGCCCCATTGATGAAACCCCAGCTTTTAAGAAAGGCTTGAAGGCCGGTGACAAGATCCTCAAGATCGAAGGCGAATTTACCAAGGATATGACCTTAATGGACGCGGTTAAGCGTCTGCGTGGCCCCAAAGGAACGGATGTCACCATCTCTATCCACCGCGAGGGTTGGACCGAGCTCAAAGATGTGACCATCACCCGTGACAACATCCCTTTGATCAGCGTCAAGGCCAAAACTCTGGAACCCGGCTACGGCTATATCCGCATCCGCTCCTTTCAGGCCAACACCACCAAGGATTTCAAAAAATCCATGGCTGATCTTACCAAGGATGGCGATCTCAAGGGCTTGATCCTCGACCTCCGCAATAATCCCGGCGGTCTTCTTGATCAGGCTGTCCGCATCTCTGATGTGTTTCTCGAGGAAGGGCTGATTGTTTACACCAAATCGCGCCGCCAGGAAAACAACCTGAGCTACTCCGCCCATAAAAATGGCACCTCATATACCTTCCCTATCGTCGTTCTTGTCAATGAGGGCAGCGCCAGCGCCTCCGAAATCGTCGCCGGTGCCCTGCAGGACCATAAGCGGGCCCTGGTTCTTGGCGCCCAATCCTTTGGTAAGGGTTCAGTGCAGACCATCCACCCCATGGCAAACGGTGCCGGACTGCGACTGACCACTGCCCGTTATTACACCCCCAATGGCCGCTCCATCCAGGCCACTGGTATTACTCCTGACATCATTATCCCCACGGCCTTTCTTACCGAAGAAGAGCTGGAGGCCAAAAATGGCAAGGAGAAACCGAAATTTATCCGCGAGAAGGATCTCCGCCATCATTTCGACAACGAAAACAGTGGCAAGAAGGATAAAAAACAGAAAAAAGACAAAGACGCCGTTGATACCGAGGCTCAGCAGGAGCTTGAGGAGATCAAAACCCTCATCGAAAAGGATAACCAGCTCAAGCAGGGCCTGGTGATCCTCAAGAGTGCTCATATCTTCGGCTCTATGCGCAGCGGCAAATAGCCAATCCCGTCGCAATTATGACACAAAAAAAGCGTTCCGAGGAGATTTCCTCGGAACGCTTTTTTTGTGTTCTTTTCAAGCCAACAGCAGCAAGGAAGCTCTAGTCCTTTTCCTGGCGCACCATCTCGTAGAAATCATTGCCAAGGCTGTCATTAATGACCACAGCCGGGAATCCCTCCACCCTGAAGCGAAAGAGCGCCTCGGGACCGGCATCCTCAAAGGCCACCACCTCAGCCTCCTTAATACATTTTGACAGCAAGGCCCCGGCCCCGCCGAAAGCCGCCAAATAGACGGCCCCGTGCTTGACCATGGCCTCCCGTACCGGAGCTGACCGATAGCCTTTGCCCATGGTGCCGGAGAGGCCAAGTTCCAAAAGGCGCGGAGTGTACTTATCCATCCGATAGCTGGTGGTGGGCCCGGCAGCACCAATGACTTGACCGGGCTGAGCCGGGCTGGGCCCCACATAGTAAAGGAGCTGGCCGGCAAGATCAATGGGCAACGGCTCCCCCTTCTCCAGTAAGGC
>JBFFIS010000041.1:0-11816 GCA_041556375.1 Desulfurivibrionaceae bacterium
CCCTTTCTCAATGCCTGGGGCAGATTTGGAATCTTGCCCATAATTTTACTCGCTCTTGTCGTTAAAACGGCGATCAATCACCTTACCTCCCTTGTCAAAAAAAACGATCAAGGTCTGGGACCTGGAGCTGACCCCATTGCTCCAGCCATAGGAGTAAGTCCATGACTCAATCAGCGGCCGACCATGGTTATCCTTTTCCTCAGAAACGCTCGTGGAGGATGGCAGGCCGAACCAGGCGTGGATCTGTCCCTTGCTCTGCCCCTTCTGGAGATCCTTGATCCGGCTGGTGTCGATCATCCGACCGACCGACCTGCCCCGGCCGCCGGAAACACATCCAGCCATCATAATTACACAGAGCCAAAGAATGAGATGTTTCCAAAGTATTGCATTACGCATACTAATGTCCTTGCTTGTCGTCCAAGCATGTAGGGTCCGCCCGAGGCCGGCGTGCCAGCCTCTCAGGATAATTTCGGGCGTTTATACCGACCGTTTCAGAAAGCCGCCTGAGCGCTCTCAATATAGAGAAGTTGAACCTTGTGCATCAAAGATAAAGCCACCGACAAGGTGTCTGTCATTGTGAAATGCCAGCGTATGCGGCTCTCCGGAGGCTGCCTCCAACGAAGAAGAAGTGCATGGAGCCATCTGACAACTTTTGAGGGAGAATCCTCTGATAACGTATCCGAAAGACCTCTTCACCGAAATACGTCAAGAGCCCACTGGAGCGATAGCGATAACGAACAAGATCCGTGGGCAATGAATCATGTTCGTTGTATTATGGTGTCTTTATACCTAGCTTACTCAGCTCCTCAAAATGACGGGGTTTAGTGATCGGTTTGATCAGATAGGTATCGCAGCCGGCCTTGGCTGAGGCCAGCACCTTCTCGCGATCAGAAACTCCAGATACCATTAAAACTTTGGCCCTGTTGTCCGCCTTAAGGCCTCCCTGGTCCTCAAGGCGCCGAATTGCTTGGAGGGCGGTGATGCCGTCGAGCTTGGGCATTATGACATCAAGACAGATCAATTCATACGGTTCATGCTCGTCCAGGGCCATCTTGACGGCGGCAACCGCCTCCTTGCCGTCACTGGCAATATCAACCTCTCCGAGAACGGAAATCAGCCTGTTGAGAATCTTGCGGGAGACAAAATCATCCTCGGCAATAAGTATTTTCATCTTTTATTCATTCCTTCAGCGCTTAGCACTGTTTAAGGAGCGGCTGTACATCTCGACACCATTGGCCAGCTCACTGGCCAGGGCGGTGAGGTAGGCATCGCTGCGCATCCTTTTTTCCTCCTCTTTATTGGAGAGGAAGGCGATCTCTGCCAGCACCGAGGGCATCTGAGCGCCGATCAGGACAAAAAACGGCGCCTTTTTGACCCCGAGATCCTTGACGTCTTTATAGCGTTTTTTCATACCGCTCGACATGGAGCGCTGCACCGTGCCGGCAAACTTCCGTGACTCATCAATCTTGGAATTCTTCATGATATCAGAAAGAATATCCTGCAGTTCCGAAAGTTGTTTGGAGGATACGGCATTTTCCAGGGCAGCCGCCTGTTTCTCCTCCTTGGTGGTGGCCAGGCTCAGGTAATAGGTCTCCAGACCCCGGGCCTTCCTATTGGGCGCTGAATTGGCATGGATGGAGAGAAAGAGGTCGGCGTTCTTGGTGTTGGCGATGGCGGTGCGCTCTTCCAGGGGCAAAAATGTGTCCGTGCTCCTGGTAAGGATGACCTTATAGCCCTTCTTGCGCAGGGCATCGCGGGTCTTCAGGGCCACCTTGAGGACCACGTCCTTTTCCCGCAGGCCCTTGCGGCCGATGGCGCCCGGGTCCTTGCCGCCGTGACCGGCATCAATAACTATGGTTTTCACCCCCAGGCCGAGCTGCTCTGCCAGAGTGAACTCCTTGTTGGGATCCCAGGGCTGGCGGGGTGTCACCGGCACCTCCGGCCTCTTCTCGGTACCGGTGATGTCGATCACCACCCGAAAGGGCTCATGGAGGCTGAAAATCTTATACTGGGCAATGGTTTCCAGATCAATGACCACCCGGGAGGTGGAGGGGTCAAACTGGGCAGCCCGGGAGCGCTTGAGCAGGCCGTCTTGGATGGTCACCGGATTTTGGTAGGTGGAGGGAATACGGCAGTCAAAGAGATCGACATAGAGGCGGGGCGGCAGCTTACCGTTGGCCTTGAGGACATGCTCCTTGAAACGTACCGGTGCCGAGGCCTCGATAACCACCCGGGTATAGTTCTTATTGGACCAGAAACGCACCGGCCGGGTGATATGGGCGGCATGGCCGGCCGGCCGGATGGAGTTGACAATGGTCTCTTTACTCTCTTTACTCTCGGGCGTGTCGCCGCTGCGCTGCTGGGAATGCTCCTGCAAGCGCTTGAGGAGAAAGCCGGCCGTGTCCCCCATACCTTCGCCCGGGCCATAGGCCGCCAGGGCCCGGGCCAGAAGACGTTCCTTGTTGACCACATCATCGTTGTCCCGGTTCTTCAGGACAATCTTGCCCAGGGCCACCATGGCGTCATCAGCCAGGGAGTGGTCTGGAAAGAGGAAGGAGACCTTCTCATAATAGGTGGCCGCCGCCTTGAGGTCCTCGCGCATGCCGAACTGTGCGTAAGCCTTGGCGTAGATCTTGGCCATCATATAGAGGGACTTGGGGGCCACCTCCTGATCCTGGGGATTACTGTCATGGGCCTGCTGAAAGAGGCGCAGACATTCCTGCCACTGACTGCGGCTCAGGTCCTTGATAAAGAAACCGCGGCTGTTGTTGTAATAGGAAGCCGCCTGCTGATAACGCTTTGCTGCGACATCGGCAGCCTGGCATAAAGGCGCTTGGAGCATGGCGCCTAAAAAAACGGCGACAACCAGGGCGCTGAGCACAGAGCTTCTCTTTATTTTCTCCAGTAAAAAAAAGGTCACGACTGGGCTTCTTCCTTAAGGGTATAGAGCATCTGCAGGGCCTCGAGAGGGCTTAAACTGTCGACCTCGAGAGCGGCCAGCTTCTGGTGGAGGCCATCGGCAACCGAGGGAAAGAGGTCGAGCTGGCTCGGCTGGCCGTTATTTTTGGCCTGGGGCGGACTAAAGGGGGGCTGGCCCAGGGTGGCGAACTCGCCGCTTTCAATATCGTGGAGGAGCTCCTTGGCCCGATCCACCACATGCCTGGGCACGCCGGCCAGGGCCGCCACCTGGATACCGTAGCTGCGGCTGGTGCCGCCGGGCAGCAGTTTATGGAGGAAGATGATGGTCTCATCCCACTCGCGGACGCCGATATGAAAGTTCTTGACCCGCTTGTGGGTGCGGGCCAGCTCAATAAGCTCATGGTAATGGGTGGCAAAGATGGTCTTAACCCCCTTACCGTTCTTGCCGACCAGATCCTCGGTAACGGCCCAGGCAATGGACAGGCCGTCAAAGGTCGAGGTGCCTCGACCGATCTCGTCCAAGATCACCAGGCTGTTTTCCGTGGCATTGTTGAGGATATTAGCGGTCTCATTCATCTCCACCATAAAGGTCGATTGACCGCGGCGCAAATCATCCATGGCCCCCACTCGGGTGAAAATACGATCCACCACGCCAATGCGGGCCTCCCGGGCCGGGACAAAACTGCCCATCTGGGCCATGAGGGTGATGAGCGCCGTCTGCCTGAGCACCGTTGACTTGCCAGCCATATTGGGGCCGGTGATGATCAGCACCTCCTGGGAGGTCTGGTCGAGATGGATGTCGTTGGGCACGAAACGACCGGCCGGCATGGAGGCCTCGATCACCGGATGGCGGCCCTCCTTGATGATGATCTCGTCGCCATCGGTTACCTGGGGCCGCCGGAAGTTATAACGCCGGGCCGCCTCGGCCAGACAGGTATAATAATCGGCCTTGGCCACGAAAGCGGCAGCCGCCAGGATACGCGACGAGGCCGCTGCCACCTGGTTACGGATGTCGACAAAGAGCTGGTACTCAAGATCCAGCCGTTTTTCCTCGGCCCCCAGGACCTTCTCTTCAAACTCCTTAAGTTCCGGGGTGATGTAGCGCTCGGCATTGACCAGGGTCTGCTTGCGGATATAGTTTTCCGGCACATTGCCGGCCTGGGCCTTGGAGACCTCAAGAAAATAGCCAAAGACCTTATTAAAGCCGATCTTCAGCTTGGCAATGCCGGTCTTTTCACGCTCCTGGGCCTCAAGGCCGAGGATGAGCTTTTTGCCGTCGGTGAGAATACTGATGTACTCATCGAGCTCACTGTGAAAACCGGTTTTGATCAGTTTGCCCTCCCTGAGGCCCACCGGCGAGTCGTCGCGGATGGCCTCCTCAAGCAGGTCGTGGATATCGGTGAGCAGATCGAGGCTGTCGCTCTCCTCCAGAAGAATGCCGTGGCTGGTGGCACAGAGCTCGCGCAGCCTCGGCAACTGGGCCAGGGAGAGCTTCAGCGCCGTGAGGTCGCGACCATTGGCGCTGCCGAGGACCACCCGGCTGTTTAAGCGTTCAAGATCGTAGACCCCGGCCAGCAGCTCGCGGAGCTCCTCACGGATGGCGGCCCCGGTGGCATAACTGTGGCTGGCCAGGAGATCGGCCTGCACCGGCTCGCCGCCGTGGAAATAGGCCACCGTATCAAGGCGTTTATTGATCTGCTCCGGGTCGCGCAGCGGGAAGAGCAGGTTCTTGGCCAGCAGCCGCGAGCCCATAGGGGTCTTGGTAAAATCGAGGGTATGGAGCAGCGAGCCCTGGCGCTGGGCGCCGATAATGGTCTTGGTGAGTTCCAGGTTGCGGCGCGACGAATCGTCGAGCATGAGCACCGCCTCGGTCTCCATGGCGGTGAGACGCTCGATATGGCTCAGGCCTGATTTCTGGGTATCCTGGATATAGGCGAGCAGGGCCCCGGCAGCAGCCAGGCCGCTGGTCAGATGCTCACAGCCGAAGCCGGCCATATTGGCGGTCTGAAAATGCTCAAGCAAGGTCTGGGTGGCAGTATCCGGATGGAACAAGGCCTTAGGCCGCACGGTCAGACAGACATTGTCCAGACTTTTCAGGGCGTCCTTCATCTCAGGGTCGTCGCTGAGGTTATCGGCGACCAGAATCTCAGCCGGCGCCAGGCGGGCCAGCTCGTCGAAGAGACCGCCAAGCTCTGCCTGCTGGGCCACGAGAAATTCGCCGGTGGAGATATCAAGCAGGCTATAGCCCCACTCCTCGCCCCTGGCAATGGCGGCCAGGTAGCGGTTGGTCTTGTCATCGAGGACCGCCTCTTCGGTGACCACGCCGGGGCTGACCACCCGGGCCACCTCGCGCTTGACCACGCCCTTGGCGGTTTTGGGGTCCTCCACCTGCTCGCAGACCGCCACCCGGAAACCGGCCTCCACCAGCTTGGCCAGATAGCCGGCCGCGGCATGGTGGGGGACGCCGCACAGGGGGATCCTGTTCTCGTCATCCTTGCTGTTGCGCGAGGTCAGGGTGATGCCCAGCACCCGGGAGGCGGTGACAGCATCGTCAAAGAACATCTCATAGAAATCCCCCAGCCGGTAAAAGAGGATGGCATCCGGATGTTGCTGCTTGATCTCCAGATACTGCTGCATCATGGGGGTTATTTTCGGGGCCTTTTTGGTCATTCTCTTCCTACGTGCGGTCTAATGGAGAAACAAAAATCAGCATAAAAAACTTCCGTGTCATTCGTCAGTTTCCGGGGCCAAAAGCTCCTGAAAATCGGCGAGCAGGAGGTCAAAGGTATTATCGATATGGTCCGGGATGGAGCGGACATCGGCCAGAACGGTCATGAAGTTATGATCGCCCTGCCAGCGTGGCACTATGTGGTAATGAAGATGGTCGGCCCGGCCGGCACCGGCCACCTCGCCGAGGTTGAGGCCTATGTTCAAGCCGTCCGGCCTCAGATGGTGGCGGAGAATCACGACGCTCTGTTTGACCTTTGTGATCAGGGCACCATTTTCCTCTTCAGAAAGATCTGTAATATCGGCAACATGGCGCCTGGGCGCCACCAGGAGATGACCGTTGGCATAGGGAAAGCGGTTGAGCAGGATAACGCTGTAATCGTCGCCATAAAGAATAAGGCCGGCCTTGTCATAGGCCCTGTCTGCGGCCGCGCACATAAAGCACTCGGGCTCCCGGCCCTCTTTGCCGAGGATGTAGTCCATGCGCCAGGGGGCAAAGAGGCTGTTCATCAGCGCGGCACCTCAAGGATGCGTCCCCTGATCTTATCGCCTACCTCAAGAATGCCATAGGTGCCTGTGGCACCGTAGCGCCCGGTACCCATGAAGCTGCCGGGATTCATAAAAAGGACGCCAAAGAGGCGGCGGCAGACGGGGATATGGGTATGACCGGAGACAATGCAGTCCACCTCGTCAAAATCATGGATGAGGTTCTCCTCGACATTATGGCGGTAACGCATGCCATGGGTAAGCCCGAAGCGAAACCCGCCAAGCTCGATAACGGTCTGACTGGGGAGATTCTGACGCGACGAGGGCTGGCACATATTACCATGGACGGCGTAAAGCTCTTTGTCCTTAAAGACGGAGAGCACGGAGAGGTCGGTGAGATCACCGGCATGGAAGATCACCTGACAATCGGCAAAACAACGGGCTGTCTGGTTGAGAAAACTCTCGGAGGGCGAGCTGATATGGGTATCGGAAAGAACGCCGATCTTCATGAAAAACACTCTTTGAGAGGTAATCGGGACATGATCTGAGGGCTGCCTGAAAAGATAAACGAAATGGTCTGAAATCTCAAGGGTCGGGGCGAGATCAGTTGAGAAAAGAAAGAGATGACCTTCGTGCCGCTCTCAAGTATTATTTATCAGTGGCACATTCCCTCAAAAATCAACATATCGGTGAATTCCTGCATGTTACTAGGTGAAGCCCTCATCGAGGCCGGATTAATCAGCAAAGCCCATCTGCACGAGGCCCTGGCGGCCCAGGCCAGCAATCCGAACCTTTCTCTCGGTGAGATTATCACCCAGCTCTATGACGTGCCACGTGACATGATTGAGAGCCACTATATTACCCTGGCCATTATCCCCCGTATCAAAGAGTGGTTGCAAAAGCAGCTCAACAAAAAGGAATTTAGTGATGGTCTGCCCACGGGCAGCGTTATTGCCGACATTGCCATCACCGTTTCGGCCTTCAGCCGCTACAAGGGTGACATCGTCAGCTTTAAACGCATTGAAGGCGGCATGTACCGTGAAAGCAGTGCTCTGCAGAAAATGGAGAAAATCCTGACCTCCATCGACTCCCTGATCATCACCACCACCAAGCAGCAAAAAGTGGCGCTCACCAATATCGATCTTGAGGTCAACCTCCAGGATAAGGGGGTCCGCCCCGACAACCCCGGCTTTCTCGCCGAGCTCAACCTCCGGATTCAAAAAACATTTAAGGGCAAGGTTTAAGCTTCCACCCTCTCAGGCCTCTATCCGCTGGCGGGCCTCGTCGCCGCCCACGCCCTTAATGACAAAGCGTTTATGGCGGCTTTGCTGGCCGCTGACCAGTACCACCTCTGATTTCGCCACCTTAAAAAACTTGGCCAGAAAAGCCTGCACCGCCTTATTGGCCTTACCATCCACCGGCGGCGCCGTAATGGCCAGCTTCATCTCGTCGCCATGCAAACCGCAAAAGCTGTTCTTTGAGGACTTGGGCTGAATGTAAAGGCTGAGGACGGTGTCGCCGTCTTTATTTTCAGAGAGATAGGGCATGGGCGCAAACCGCTCACATCTAGATTTTAACTGCCGAAAACTCGATATTTTAAAAAACCAAGCAATCCCCTAAGCGTCAAGGAGAATAGCCACTCGGCCAACTCACCTCACACTTTGACCCTTGACAGCAGACCAAAACACATTACCATATCGCCATATGACGATATGGAGATACCATGAAAGAATTTATCAAGACCATGAAGGCCCTTTCCGATCCCAACCGGGTCACCATTGTTAAGCTCCTGGAGGAAAAGGAGCTCTGCGTCTGCGAGTTGCAGGCCGTCCTCGGCCTGGCCCAGTCCACGGTGTCCAAGCATTTGAAACTGCTGGAGGACGCCGGTCTGGTCAAAGGGCGCCGCCAAGGGTCGTGGATTATTTTCAAACTGTGTAGCGGCGACGACTCGCCGTACAGTCAGGCCCTGCTCGAACTGCTGCCCGGCTGGTTGAACAGCGAAAGAGACATCCAAAACCTCAAACTGCAGCTTAAAGACGTTGACCGCCTGCGTCTCTGCGCTTCGTGAGCCTGTCGAAAAACAACAATAGCACCGGAAAACATCATGCAACCCTTACAAAACATCCCCTCCGGGCCGCAGGCCCCCTGCTGAGCCCCAAAAAAATCTTCTGCGGCGCAGAAGAAACAAATGCCCCTGGCTCTGCGTTTTACCCTGATTATAGCCCTGGTAGCACTGTGGTTTGTCGTATATAGCCAGCTCCTGCCCCTTTCCCACTATCTGACCTATGAGATCATGGGCCTCAAGGCCGGCAGTCATCTGGGGGCCTCCATCCAGTTTCTCATTTACGACACCCCCAAAGTGTTGATGCTGCTCACCCTGGTCGTCTATTTTGTCGGCATCCTGCGCTCTTTTTTCACCCCAGCCCGAACCAGAAAGATTCTGGCCGGCAAAAGGGAATCCATCGGTAATATTCTTGGCGCCCTGCTTGGCATCGTCACCCCCTTTTGCTCCTGTTCGGCGGTGCCGCTCTTTATCGGCTTTGTCGAGGCCGGGGTTCCCCTGGGGGTTACGCTCTCCTTTCTCATTGCCGCCCCCATGGTCAACGAAATCGCCCTGGTTCTCCTTTACGGCCTGCTGGGCTGGAAGATTGCCGCCCTCTACCTGGTCACCGGTCTGACCGTGGCCATCATTGCCGGCTGGGTCATCGGCCGGCTGGGCATGGAAAAACATATTGAGGATTGGGTGCTGAACCAACTGCAGAATGCCAGTCAGGAAGTCGGGTCGTTAAACTGGAACATGCGGCTTGATAAGGGCAGAACCGCAGTGATTGATATCGTCGGCAAGGTCTGGCCCTATGTGGTGGCTGGTATCGCCGTCGGCGCTGCCATCCATGGCTATGTGCCGGAGGGATTCATGGCCAAGATCATGGGCAAGGGTGCCTGGTGGTCTGTACCGGCCGCTGTGATCATGGGCATCCCCCTCTACTCCAATGCCGCAGGTATTGTGCCGGTGGTGGAGGTCTTGCTTGGCAAGGGCGCCGCCCTGGGCACGGTCCTGGCCTTTATGATGAGTGTCATCGCCCTGTCGCTGCCGGAAATGGTTATCCTCCGCAAGGTCCTGAAACCGAAACTCATCGCCGTTTTTGTCGGAGTGCTGGGCTCAGGTATACTGCTGGTGGGTTTCTTGTTTAACCTGGTTATTTAATTCTAGGTATCCAAACCTAATCTAAGATTCACAGTAGTAACCTCAACGTGGGGTGAGTTGAGAAAGTGTTGAGGTTGGATGTGGCAATGTTAACGACGTTAATCAGATGCGCCGCTTTTACGTCGGCTTAAGTATCCTTGTTTGCCCTTCATCTTCCCCTCAAAACCGAATTTGCAAACCGGCGCCAACTCCGAAATCCGAGTGCCACTGCCCTGTGAGGGAGAAATTGTTTGAAATCATGTAGGACAACCCGGCCTTGCCTTCCCATTTCGTATGGGTGTCGTATTCTGCAACGCCGAACAAGGTGAGGCGGGGCATTAATTCAAAGGATTTTCCCAGGCTGAATCGTGCACCCCCGTCCGTATCGCCCCAGACGCGAGACTCCAGATTGAGCGGCAAAAGGTAGTGAACCCCCGCCACCCCCCGTGTCTTATCAACATCGTCACCCTCGGCCAGCAGATCGACTCCTGCAAAAACAGAGAAAAACCTGTTTATGTAACGGTCATAGGTGAGGATACCTTCCGATTCCGTGTCTTCGACCTTCACCCATCCTGTTTCCCAGTCCAGGGACAAAATATTACGTGTATTTGCCAGGGTCAGAGAGGCTTCGGCCATGTTGCTGAGCAGGTCCGCTTGCCCCCAGCCATACCAGGAGTCCTTATAGAGTGCGGGGCGAATGGCGGCGACTTCCGGTGTGGGAGTAAATTCCTCGTAGTGGACGAGGCGCGCCATGCCGGCTTTCATGTGATAGAGCAGATGACAGTGGAAGAACCAGTCTCCCAGTTCGTTTGCCTCGAACTCGAAGACGGTTGTTGACATGGGGGCCACGTCAACCGTGTGTTTCAGTGGAGAAAATTCTCCCTGGCCGTTGAGCACTCGGAAAAAATGCCCATGAAGGTGCATGGGATGGTGCATCATGGTTCGGTTGATCATGATAAAGCGCACCACTTCATCCTTGCGGATGCGAATCGAATCGCTCTCTGAAAGCGCGATGTTGTTGAGGAACCAGACGTAGCGTTCCATATCGCCGTCAAGGGTGAGGCGGATTTCCCGCACGGATTTTCCGGCGGGGGTGGCAGTGGATTTGGTGGCCCGCAGTTGCGGGTAAGGGGTCCAGGGGCGGCTTGGGTCCATGCCATCAACAGCCAGATTACCGGATTCGGAGACATCGGCCGCGAGGAAACGGAAATCCGTGCCATATTTCTTGCCAGATCGCGAGGGTTGGGGCTCCATCAGCATGGAGTGATTGTCATTTTCCATGCTACGGGAGGGTTGGTGAACCATGGTGCCCATTTCAGCCTTTGAAGGGCTTGCGCCATGGTTCATGGTTCCCATGTCGGGCACAACGCCCATCTCCATGGCGCCCATGCCCATCATGCCCGAATGATCAGATGAACCGACTGCAGTCTTGTGGCCGTCCATTTCCATGGCCTTTGTGGGCGGAGGGGTGTGATTCATGGCTCCCCTTTCAGATTTTGACGGTTTTGTTCCGTGACTCATGCTTCCCATGCCGTGCTCAGAGCCCATATCCATCGAATCCATCTCCATCATTCCCGGATGATCGAATGTGCCGGTCTCCACCTTGTGATCGGGCATCCCCATGGTTCCTGCGGGGGTGAGGGCAAAGATCTGTTTCAGGCCAATGTGGCCCATGGCGTGATAGAGGTTCGGCCTGGGCACATTGTCGGCCGGGTGGCGTTCGCCGGAACCGATCCAGATCGAGGCGTAGCCAGAACCGTCGTGGGCGGTAGCCCTGAATTCATATGCTCCAGAAGCGGGCACCTGGATGAGGACGTCATAGGTTTCCGCAACGGCGATGAGAAAGCGGCTCTCCTTGACCGGTTCCACGTCCTGGCCGTCCGCCGCGACAATGGTCATCGGCCCACCGGCGAATTCCAAATGAAAATAGGTGGTGGCGGAACCGTCAATGATCCGTAAACGCACAGTCTCATGCGGCTTTGCAGAAAGCGTTGATTCAGGCTCGCCGTTGGCGAGAAAGCGGTCATAGGCCACGTCCGCGATGTCCATGGACGGCATGCGCTGGAATTCACGCTTGAAGTAGTCGCCGAGCATGCCGAGACGGGCGGCACCGAAGATGCTCTGGGCGCTGCCTTTTTCGAGGGCGAACCATTCACTGCCGCGCTTGAGCGCCCGGTTTACCTCATGCGGATCCTGGTCGGTCCAGTCGGAGAGCAGGATAACGTAGTCCTGGTCTGGTTTTCCCCCTGGCTGACTGGGTTCGATAACGATGGAGCCGTAAACACCACTTTGTTCCTGCAGGCTTGTGTGGGAGTGATACCAGTAGGTTCCGCTCTGGCGAATGGGAAACTCATAAGTAAATGTCGAGCCTGGGCTGATAGGCGGGAAGCTGATATTGGGAACTCCGTCCATGCCGGGCGGCACGAGCAAACCGTGCCAATGGATGGAGGTATCCACAGCCATTGAATTTTTGACACGGATCCGGGCAAGGTCGCCTTCC
>JBFFIS010000042.1:0-11563 GCA_041556375.1 Desulfurivibrionaceae bacterium
CCTTGCCGCCGGGAATTTTGCCGCCGTTGATGCCATGGCCCAACTGGTCGGTGAACAGGAATTTTCTCTCCATTTTCACAAGGGTGAGGATGAGTCTATTCATTTTAGTAAGATCAATGATGATATCTTATTAATCACCATTTTTGGCAATGATGTTTCTTTGGGCTTCCTGCGTCTTAAAACAACAGAAGTTATCGATAAAATAAAAGAAATGTGGCAAACAACAGAGTATTAAGAGAATACTCTGTAGCTGAAAACGTTTTTTCGTGAGGTAGGCTTTGGGATTTGTAAATGTCAAAAAACAAGAGGTTCTGGTCAAACTCGTTTATTACGGGCCTGGCCGCGGTGGTAAAACCACCAACCTCGATTACATCAATAACAAGTTCAAAGAACGTATAAAAACGGACATGGTCAGCATTAAGACCCATGGTGACCGCACACTGTTTTTTGATTTCCTGCCCGTTGATATTGGTAAAATTAAGGGTTTTGATATTAAGATCCAGCTCTATACCGTGCCTGGCCAGGTCAAGTATAATGCCACTCGAAAGCTTGTGCTCAAAGGAGTAGATGGCCTTGTTTTTGTCGCTGATTCCCAAGTGGAGATGCGGGAAAAGAATATAAGCTCTTTTAACCAGATGAAAGAGAACTTGGCTGCCATGAACAAGGATATCGCCAAAATTCCCCTGGTGCTGCAATATAACAAGGTTGATCTTGCCGAGCAGGGCGTCCCACTCCTTGACTTTGATACCATGGAAGCTGATCTTAACGCTGAGCTCAAGGTCCCCTCCTTTCAGGGGAGCGCGGTTACCGGATATAATGTCGTCAACACCTTGAAGAAAGCCATTTCTCTGACCATGGTTTCATTCAAAAAAGAGTTGCTGTAGGAGAGTTAATTCATGCCCGCTCACGATTCTGCCAAGACCGTTGAAATTCTTGAAAAACTGAAGTCGGCAATTCTCAATATAGATTGGGAAATTTCTGATGACAATATCGCTCTCTTGAATGATGAGATTGCTGAACTGCGCACCGCCTGGCAGGGACAGAAGGTCCATCTGATTTATCTTCAGATCCTGGGCGCCTTGAGCCAGTATATCGCCAGCACCAAAGAGCAGGGCAACCCAGGCGCATTCCCCATGCTGAGAGCCGTCTTTGATAGCCTTGAGGATATGGTTATCAATCCTGGTGAAGAGGAGCAGCATTCAAAGAAGGTCATGGAACATGTCGAAGCCTATAATGAGCTGAAAAATACGGTAGCCAGTGGCAAAGCTGGGAGGGAAGCTGCTCCAGAGCCAGAGCCAGAGCCAGAGCCAGAGCTCGAACCGGAAGAGGCTGGCGAGGAAGAACCTTCGACCATCAACCGTCTCCTTGATGACAAAGAAGATCATACCACTGACTCGATATTTGACTCCATGCTTGATGAGATGGTCCAGGTAGAGCCTCCTGATCAGGAAGAGGCCGCACCTGTACCGCCTCCTCCACCGCCACAGGCTCCGCCCGCTCGTCCAGCAGTTCAGGCTGCCTATAATAAAGATGACGGCACGGAGATTGAGGCTGACCGTAATATTGCTGACGAATTTGCCGAGGCAGATGCCCTTCTGGACAATTTTTTTGAGGATGATGTGCCTGCCCCTGGTGGGTTAGCGGCACAAGCGGGAGAAGAGTTCGATTTAAGCGTCCTCGATGAGGAGGAAGGCGAAGTCCTTGATCTTGATCAGGGTGCTCAGGCAGAGGCTGAAGGACCTGGCCTCGAAACGGGCCCTGAGCTCGGACTTGAGCAAGAGCTTGCTGGAGAGCCAGCCCTTGAACATGTTGAAGACAGTGAACTCGATATCTTTAAGATCGATGAAGAGACCGGCAAAGAGGAGATGCCACCACCTGCGGCTGCAGAGGAATTTCCTGAGATGGAGTCGGCTCTAGAGGAGTTCTTTGAGGAAGAGGAGGTGGCTGTGCCACCCCAAATGGTCTCTGAGGCCCTTGAAGCAAGAGAGCCTGGCGAGGATTTTGTGGAGGTTGAATCCGCCCTGGATGATTTTTTTGGTGAGGAGGAACCTCAGGCTCCTGAGGCCGTCGGCCTTGAGATTGAAGAAGCGCTTGACCTGGAAATACCAGTCGAGGCCGAGGTTGAGGGCCCACCTGTTGCTGAGGCTGGCCCTGCCGCTACGGTTGCCGGTCTCAAAGAGCTTCTTCTCTCTGTGAACTGGGAGGTGGATGACAAGCTCCTCGAGCGGGTTGACGCTGAAATTTCTGCCTTGTCAGATACCCTGGCCGGAAATGATGTCGCCCTTATCCATCTCAACTTTTTGAGTACCGTATTGCATCATGTCGATCGTGAACAGTCGCGGGTTATTTCTGAATCCATGGCCTGCCTGAAAATGCTCACTGGAAGCCTTGAGGATCTTTTGGCCGATGAGGGTGAGGACGAGACCACCTATGCGGCCCAAGCTGTTACCGCTTTCATCGACTGGCATGAGCTGGTAGTCGCCGAGTTTGAAAAGCGTCTGGAGGCAGCCAAGAGGCAGGGTGGTGATTTAGCAGAAAGCATTGAAGGGCTAGAACTCACGAGTCCGGCAGGTGAAACCTCCGAAACTCAGAAGCTGAAAAAGGAAATCCTTTCAGAGGTCCGTGAGATTCTTTCCCAGGAGATGCAGGCCATGCGCCAGGAACTTTCGGCTAAAGATTAAATGTATGTGACGCCATGATAGTATTTTGCGAGGATTGCGGTAAAAGGCACGCTGTTACGGAGGGCGGGGATGAGCATGGTCGCCTGCAGTTTCGCTGCGATGCCTGTGGATTCCTCATTACCGTGACCTCTGTGCCGCCGAAAAAACGCCAGGCAAGTGCTCCTGATCCTTCTGTGGAGCTTTCCTCTTCCTATGATGAACTTGATTTGGGCTGCGCCCTTGGTGATGATGAGCCGGAGAAAAATATTTTTCTGGCAGCCAAGGATGGCCGTAAGGTCGAGCTTGAAGTAAAGATTCTTCCCGATGTCCAGGGTAATATTGCCGTGGAGCAGGTCTCTGCCAACGTCTTTAAGGTCCGCGTTGTTGCCTCTTCAAAAATGGGAGCGGACCTTCTACTCGGCTATGATGGTTCCTGTCTGGAATTTTTTGATACTATCTCCGGTGCTCTGCATACCGTTCCTGTTGTTTTTAGCCGGATTAAGTCTTCTTTTACCCTGAAGCCACCGGTGGTTTATTTGGGCAAGATCGGCGCTGATGTCCTTGCTGAGGGCAGTTTTGCTATAGAAAATTGCACGTCTGCCCCTCTTGCCGTCACTGTCACTCCCGATCCACAATGTTTTTCGTTAACCAGTTTCTTTACATTGATCTCAGATACAAGCTTGATTCTGGCCGGCGGTGAGGAGAGAGAGATCTCTTTTTCTGTACGTTTAAGTGGAGATAGGGACAGTGATGAACAGTTTGAGCAGGTTGTCCTGGTAAAAGCCAGTGATAATGATGAGCGCCCACCGCAAAAGGTGCGGATCAGAGCAACCTTGGCAGCATAAGAGTCGTCACCCGGAAAGGAAATTGGACTCTATAGTATAAAATTTAAGTATCAACGAAGAACCTTTCGGCGTAGATAGAGGTTCGGTTTCGAAGTGATTGGGCAGAAGAGGGAGTCGCGACGCTATGGAGCGTATCATTGAAGGCTTGGTACATTCAGTTGAGGAAATTAGTGGAGTCTATCTCTATGATTTCCATAAAAATATTATTTTCAACCATATGCCAGCGACATTCAGCGAAGAGAGTCTCATTGTCCTGGCGGAAAAAATGGTTCGCAATCTGAATCTGGGAAAAAGCCGCTATGCTGATATTGCTGAAGTGTCGCTTCATTTCGGCAATACCAATATCACAGCCAAGGAGATGCGGAGCGACCGCCTGCTCATTGTCATGTTTAATCCCTCTGTCAATAAGCAAAAGCTGCATATGTCCCTCGAGCTTGCCTTGGAAAGTCTTGCCGAGACAGCGGTAGAGGAGATCTGATTGTGACGACCCTGGAGGATTTTACGAAGGTCAAAGATGTTGTTGGCGTTGCTGAATATGTCCTGGTTCGCCAAGATGGTCATCTCATGGTTCACGATGCCAAGGACCATGAGGGCCTTGCCCAGCTTGTGGTCTTATGCGGCACCAATTGTGATGCCATCAAGGCCGACATCCCTAGCCGTTTTCATTATTTTCTTTTCAGTAGAGAGTGCGGTGAGCATCTTTTGGTTTTTCCGGTGGGCGGTTATTACCTCGGCATTGTTCAGACCTCGGCCGTGGAAAGTTCCCATGTCGCTTTGACTGTAATAGCCTTTATTCGCAAGCTTGTCCGGCAATCAGCCTAAGAATTCTTCCTCAGTGTAGGCCGCTGCTCCTTGCCAAGGAAGACAGCGGCCTTTTTTTATTTTTTTAGCAGCCCTCAATGGCCTTTTGTTTTTTGGCCGTCCTAATTTTTACCTCCTCGCCAACTTTCAAAGATTGCGCCGTGGAACCGCAGTCAAGGGTGATGCTGCTCTCATTGACAGCGGTCACCGTACATTTGGCACTTGCTGCCAGGGCTTGGTTTGAGACAGCTGCAAGGGACAGGGCAAGGGCTAAGGTCATTATTTTCTTCATGATAATCGTCTCCATTTACTGAAGGTTGATAATATGGCCGTCAGGAAAGACAGACCTGCTTTCTTTCATGGTTTTACTGAGGGTTGTGACATCCTTTGCAGGAGGTGGGCCCGGTGGCAATGGCCTCCTTTTTCATACTCTTGTGGCAGTCGACACACAGGGCGTGCATGTATTTTTTGATGCCACCGGCCGCTGTCACCGCCTCGAGCTGCCTTTTTTTCGTTTCAACGGAAGGCAGATCCTCACCACTACCCACTCCCTCGTGGCAGGCTACACAGGTAGATTGCTCCGGAGAGGTTATGGCTGCCGCATGGCCCTTGTTGTTTTTGACAAAGAGTGTCGCGTGCTTGGCGTGAGTAAAGCCGGGCACGTTTTTGCGGTCTTTAGTGGTGCTCGCTAATGCCGGATGTGACGCCTGGAGATTGATGTCAACGTACTCGGGGATCTCACCGGCAAGAGAGCTTGTGCTCAGTCCGCCAAGGATGATCCCAGCTGTTAAAAGTGATGCCCTCAAGGTGGTTTTCATGTCAGCTCCTTATGTGATGGTTGGTAAAAAGAAATTTGCCGTTGTCACTACACTAGGTGGCCGTGGATAAAATAAAAAGCCGACATGGGGTGATGTCGGCAGATGGGATAGGGCGATGTCGGGTCGATATCACAGAAATACAAGGGGTTGGGGCTGTAAATGATAACTGGTCTTGAGACGGATCAGTGCAGATCTTGCTTGAAAAAACGAGGTGAAGGCGTACAATGTGGCGAAAAATATCAACCTTACTATTAAAAAAATTGCCTTGAAAGATATCCCTCTCCAGTCTGGTCCTGCCATGGTGCGTATTGATGGCAGACTTGTGCGTCAACTTCGCGAAGAAAAGGGCTTGACCCAGCTTTACCTCGCCACCGCCGTGGAGGTAACCACCGATACTATTTCCCGTTGGGAAAATAGGCATTATCAATCGGTGAAAATGGAAAATGCCCTACGGCTTGCTGATGCCCTTGAGGTTGAGCTTGATGTTATTCTTGAAGGTGAGCAGGAGCAGTCAGCAACTCCTGAGGGCGCAGCAAGTCCTGCTGCCTTTGCTGACTGGAGGATGCGAGGTATACTCCTTTTGGCCTTGCTGGCGATACTCGGAGGGATTATTGCCCTGTTTGTCACCAGCCGCCAGGGGCAACCGGACCTGGCAAGTCTCCTTTCTGCCAGCCGAAAAACACCCAACCATGCCATGCCCGGCTCTCCCTTTCCCGTGGTGATCACCGTCGAGACCAGCGCCGCTCCCCTTTCTGTGGTGATCCGGGAGTCCCTGCCGGCTGGTGTGCAGATAACCTCTTCCTCAGCCACTTTGCAGCCCCTGGACAAGGCCGAGTTGAAATGGATTGTCAAGCATATGGCAGGGCAACAGCGTTTTGGTTATATGGTCACGGCCACAGGTCGTCAGCCCCTCCATTTCCAAGGGACAGTGACCACCCGGGCTGGTCGGGACAAGGAGGTTGTTATCGGCGGTAGGCAGTCCCTGGCCGTGGCTCCCTTTCACTGGGCTGACAGCAACCAAGACGGTATCATCAGCGATGATGAGATCCTGGTGGTCTATGACGATTTTGATGATGTTGCCGGTCTCGACGTCAATGTCGAGCTGGTTGAGGAGATGTGGATGGGCAGCGGTTATAGGTGGAATCAGGACAAGGCTGAGTTCGAGATCATGCCTTAGGGGTAAAGAGATGGCATTCCATGCCGGAATTTTTAAGGACCACCTGGGCGGGTAACTGCCGGGATTTGAAGCCCATGGCCTGGCAGCCATAGGGGTGGCTTGGCTCATGGGTGATATAAAAATGACTGCACTTGAAACAGTTGGGGCTTGTGGTACTCATGGCCATACATCCCCCTTGTTTGCCATCACCGCCAGTCCGCGCAGCAGGACAAAACGGCCCAAAGAACTAACCTCCCCAGGAAAACTTTTGACAAAGAGGGGGTTGTCGCACAGGCCGCCGGAGAGGAAGAGCTTGGCAGGTTCCCCGGCAAATCGGTAGGCATTGATGGCAATGGATTTAACAAAACCTGCCACTGCCTGTTCTTCACTATTGCCGCCGGTAATTTCATCAAAGATCTGACTCATTCCCAGAACACCGCAGGTCACGGAAAAGGATTTCTTCGGCACAGGCAGGTGGTGATAGTCGAGATTGTAGTAGCGTCCTAAAAGCTCAATGGTAAAGCCCATTGACGCCCCACATTCCGCGTTCCAACCCATGTCGGCCAGCCGTCCCTTTTCATAGCGGACAAATTTTATGTCGCGGCTGCCACAGTCAAGAAGGGTAAAGTCCTCTTCGCCAATAAGACTCTCGCCACCACGGGCCAGGGCTATCAGTTCATTGACATAGTGATCGCTGAAACGTTTGCCGTTATGGCCGGTGGCCATGGCCACCCGTAACTCGCGACTGAGATTTTTAGCAGGTTCAAGGTAGGGCACGGGGTTTGGCGCTGCCAGATCGATAAATTTGGCATAGGTGGTGCCGAAATCAGCTAGAAGCATCATAGACCCCTGAGAGTTCGAGAAAGGCCTGGATCTTGGCTCGCACGGAGCTGCCTGCGGTGATATCGCTATCGAGAAAAAGGGCCCGGGGGTGTTGGCTGGCCAGATGTTTGGCCAGGGCGGTCTTGGCACAGAATGACTGCGCATAAAAAACAGTGGGCAGGGCGGGGTTATAGTGGGATTCGAGATCCAGGTCTGCCGGGGTCTTGTTTTCCATGCAACGGGCCCAGCCGTAAACATGGGTGGTCGGCGGAAAGAGGGCCAGAAGGGAAAAATCCCTGGGTGGTACACCCCAGAAGCCCGCAGTGGCCCTGCAGGCCGGCAGCCTCTCGTGGCGTGCCGTGTTCTGGATAGAAGAGCAGATTCGCTCAATTTTTTCTGGTAGGGCGATCTCTGCTTTGCAGAGTGGCGTGCCAAAGGAGGTGTTGTCGTTATTTTTGGTCTTGATAACCCGGATTGGCAGCCGGTCTGCTAAAATGGTGGCAACGTGGAGGGCGGCGTCGCATTTGCCTGGGCCGACATCAATGACAATGGCCTGCAAGTCCAGGTGGAAGCTGTTCATTGCCACGGTGCGCAGGATGGCGCAGTAGACCCGGGGGAGGTAGAGGATGGTCTCCTCCATGTCACGTTTGACAATGCTCTCATCAAGGTCGAGGATGGTGGCGCCGCTCTTTTCAAGGGTAGCCATCACCGACAGGGGGGGGACGCCGACAATGCCAACCGAGGCCCCGGCTGGTAAGCTGTCAAGAAAGGCCATGTCTTTGGCGGAGGGCAGCATTTCTCAGCCTCCCCGGTTCATGCGGAAAATCCAAGTCAAGCCGATAAGGGCGATGGTGGTGTGGATTGACCAGGCCGCCGCTGCCGGTGCCAAAACTTCGGCCTGGGCCATGGATTGCAGGCTGGACCAGATGCCCCAGAAGACAAAGGCCAGACAACAGCTCAGGGGAATGGCGACGGTAAGGTCACGGCCCCAACGTTGATGGACGTGGATGGTGAGAGGGATGGCAAAGATAAGCAGTGGTACGCCGAGAAAGAGAAAGGAGAGGCGGGAGTAGAGATCGAGTATTCCTGTCATAATGCCCCTTTTTCTTTCCTCCTGGGCCTTATGCCAGAGAAAGGTAAGGGAATGCTCGTCAGGCCGAAATATGGGGGCGAAAAAATCATCAGGACCTTCCTTGAGCTCAGCCTGGCGCTCGTCAAAGGTGGCAATCTTATAATTGGCTGTCGGCGTCAGCATTTTCTCCAAACCATTTTTGAGTAGCCAGCTCCCCTCGTGCTGTCCTTGTTCTGCTGTCAGGAAGTGCGTCAAGGTATGGTTGTCATCCCAGGCCGAGTAGATAAGATCGGTGTAGGTCTTGTTGTCGTTGCTGAGCCGAAAGCTGTAAATACCGTCGGCGCCGCGGTAAAAAATACGACCGTTTTGGATAATACCGTTGATAACCGGTTTCTTGATAACAGTATACCAGATTTTATTGGTCTTACTGGTCGTAATGGGCAACAGCCATTGGGCCATGGCCACGGTGAGCATGGTAAGAAGCAGCGAGGCCAGGACCACTGGGGCAATAATGCGCAGCAGGCTGATGCCACCGGCATTGAGAGCCATGGCCTCATGATTATGGTTGAGGATTCCCAGGGTAATGATACCGGCAAGCAGAATGGAAACCGGTGACAGCTGGTAGTAGATGGTGGGGATTTTCATCAAGAAAAAACGCAGGGCAAAACCGATGGTCTGACCCTTTTCGGTGAAGCGATCAATCTGTTCGAAAAAATCGATGAGCAGGTAGAGAGAGAGAAGCCCCCCCAGGACCATGAGCAGGTTCCAAAAAAACTGCCGGAAGATGTAGCGGTCGAGGAGATTCATCGCCTTAACCCGCGGTTTCTATTAAGTGGTGGGCGAGAAGATAGCCGGCAAAGACGAGCAAGACGCCAAGAAAATTGCTGGTCAAGGCGTAGGCGATAACGGTCTTCATATCCCCCACCTTGAGGAGTTCGGCCTTTTCTCTGGCAAAGGTGGAAAAAGTCGTAAAGGAACCGAAAAAACCGGTGAGTGCAAAGAGGCGGTATTCAGCCGCGACTCTATAATGTTCGAGCAGGGCGCCGCACAGTCCTATGAAAAAACAGCCGAGCATGTTGACGGTAATGGTGCCAATGGGAAAATTGCCGACGGCAAAACGGTGGACAAAGATATTAACGCCGTGGCGGCTGGTGGCTCCAAGCCCACCGCCAAGCATGATAGCAAGTATTTCTTTCATGGCTGATCAGGGAGGAATTTGGTAAAGTGGCGCGATTAAAAAAGATGGTTGCATGCAAAGTCTGTGAGAGCAAAGAAAAAAACAGTTGGCAGATAATTGGGATGGTTTTCTCGAAAGCATCCACTTTTTGCATTCGTTTTTTTGCCGGCAGAAATATCCCCTAAAAAAGAAAGGAATCTATGCCGTCCCTTGTCCAGCTTATCACTGTTGATTGCCCTAAGCCAAGTCTGCAAGATAACACAGGTGATATAGATAGACTAAAAAAAAATGTCACGGAAAAATGTGGAAAGTCCCTAATTGTGCCTTATGGGGCCATGGCCAGGGTTGCCAAAGCATTCCGCCAGGCAGGATTTGCCGGACATGCCGTGGTCAATGACTGCGGTGATCATTTCGAGCTCGTCGATTTCCTTGCTGAAAAACCGGCTATCCTGCCTGCCGTCGCCCTTGATCTCGGCACCACCCACCTGGAGGCGTCCCTCCTTGATCTGGTGAGCGGTGAGGTTTTGGCCCAGGCCAATATTGCCAATGGCCAGATAAAATATGGCACCGATATCCTGACCCGTATCCATTTTGCCGCTACGAATAAGGGATTGCAGACCCTGCAAGAGGCTGTGGTTTCCTCTATAAATTGTCTTTTTCAGCAGTTGAGCAGCCAGACAAAGATTCGACTCGCTGACATTCGGGCCCTTGCCGTTTCCGGTAATACCACCATGGTCCACTTTCTGCTCAAGGTTGATCCGGCCACTCTCTGTCGTGAGCCCTATATCCCTCTCGTCAATAGCCCTGACATCTGTCATGGTGCTGATCTTAACCTGGGCATGGATAGTTGGGCACCGGTATGGATCATGCCCAGTGTCGGCAGTTATTTCGGCGGCGATCTCATCTCCGGTATCATTGCCAGTGGTCTTGATGATCGGCAGGGAACCGCCATGCTCATTGATGTCGGCACCAATGCCGAGGTCGTTGTCGGCAATAGGGAATGGCTCATTGCCTGTGCCGGCGCTGCCGGTCCAGCCCTGGAAGGGGGAATTGCCAAAATGGGCATGCGCGCCGGGCCAGGGGCTATTGACAAGGTTCGTATTGATCCTGACACCGGCAGGGTATCCTATGAAACTCTGGGGGGAGAGAAGCCCAAAGGGCTCTGTGGTTCAGGGATTATTGATCTGGTCGCGGCCCTCTATCTCGCCCGCATGATTGACGTTCGCGGCAAATTTCAAGACAAGGGGGCCAGCGACCGCCTCATCCAAGGCCCGGATGGCCCGGCATTTGTAGTGGCCTCTGGCGACGAGGCGGCCAATGGTGATCCTGTCACCTTTACCCAGGTTGATCTAGATGCCATGATGCGCTCCAAGGCGGCCATGTACTCTATTTTGACCACTCTCATCGCCCAGGTTGGCCTGGCCTTTGCCGATCTGGAACAGATTTTTGTGGCCGGCTCCTTTGGCAAGCATATTGATCCCCGCCAGGCCATTACCTTAGGGATGATGCCTGACCTTCCCCTGGAGGTCTTTGAGCCCATCGGCAATAGCTCCTTGGCCGGGGCGGAAGTGGTGCTACGCAGCCGCCAGAGTCGTGAGCGCTGCCTGGCTCTCCCGACCAAGATCACCTACCTGGAACTCAACGTCAATCAGGAGTTTATGATTCGTTTCTCCGGCTGTCGTTTTATCCCCCATACCGATCCATCTCTTTTCCCATCAGTGCCTGTTTTTTCCGACTAGATATTTTTTACACCACTGGCAGTATTTTTGTTTCTGAAGGATGCCATATGTTGTAGATTTCATTTTTTTGATCCCAAAAAAAGATCTAAAAAAGAGCAAGTTAGGTATAGATAATTGCGGGTATTGTTGGTAAGGTTTTTGGGTGGTTGGCTGTGGCCGCAATCTTTTCTGCGACCTAGGGCAACCCGATCAAACCAAAAAAAGGATGAGTTGATGGCTGAGGAAATGTCCGGGAAATTCGATAAAAGAGCTGGTGCAACGCCAAAGTCTATATCGGTAACGTTGAATGCATTTCTCAGCGCGATCAGTGATTATTTTTTTCGTCTTAATATTGTCCGCAAACTTCTTCTTGGCTATCTTCCCCTCTGCATTCTTCTTACCCTTTTTGCCATCCTGGGGCTGACGAGCTTTACCACCTTAAATCAGCTTAATAACTCCATTATCGAAACAGACATCCCCCTGATTAATCTTGC
>JBFFIS010000043.1:0-11328 GCA_041556375.1 Desulfurivibrionaceae bacterium
CACCTGGAGGGAGTCGATGTCTCCATCACCGGTAACTCCACCAACCCCACCCGCTTTCAGCATCCGGTTGCCGGTACCTATAAGAAGGAATGTGTCCAGCAGGGCAAGAAGTATTTTTCAGTGGCCTCCGGCGGCGGTACCGGCCGGACCCTGCATCCTGACAATATGGGTGCAGGCCCTGCCTCCTACGGTATGACCGACACCATGGGCCGTATGCATTCCGATGCCCAGTTTGCCGGCTCATCATCGGTGCCTGCCCATGTTGAGATGATGGGCTTGATTGGCATGGGGAACAACCCTATGGTCGGCGCCACGGTGACGGTGAGTGTTGCCCTGGAGCAGGCCTCCTGACCTTTCTCTGCCATATCTGCTGAGCAAAACAGCCCAATCCATTCTGTGGATTGGGCTGTTTTTTTTGCCACGCAAAGGGTGTTTTGATAACAAATGCTTTAACTCTCTTTTGGCGATGGATGACAGCAAAACCAAAGCTAAATATAACTCCCTGATATTGTTTCTGATCTTATTTTTTTATGGTAATATTTCCTATTTAAGAGTAAACTTGAAAGCTCCTTTTGCAAGGAGATTCATAGGTTTACTATACGTATTGATTAAGATGTTTGTTAGGGGCAGAACCTATTTTTTCCCGTCCTGTTGCAAGTTGGCGGGGCTGTTGGAAGATGAGGTTCATTTAAAGTGTAAGTTATGAGTTGGTCAGGCTTTTCGCACGGGCATGGCCATAAGTTTTAGTTAATCATGAAAAAATTATGTCTTGAGAGTGCCAAGCGCAAGTATACCCAGCAACGGCACGAAGGAACCTACCACTCGCTGTGGTATCGGGATAACTGGAAGGCCGACTGGCGACGTTTTCAGAGCAATGAGGGGCAGAAAGAATTTACCTTCAAGGAGATGCCTGCCCATCGGCGCAAGCTGGCCATACGGATGGCCAATGTCGATAATCATCGGGTTGAGGATGTGCCTGATGGTGAACAGGATTTTTCTCTGGTCAAGGACAGCAAGAAGGCTGGCGGGAAAAACAATTCGACGGTTATCCGCCGTAAATCGAATAATTCCTGATCCTTACGATTCATCAAGCCACGCAACGATGGCAGGTTCAAGGTAGAGTCCCTCCAGGAGCGAGGTGGCCCAATCATGACCTTGGGCGCTGAGTTGGCGTGTCAGCCTGACAGCCGTGATCTGCACGGGCGCCAGGTCACTCCAGATAGCTGTTTCTAAAAAACGCCAGTATTGACCACTGAGATCCCCGGGTTTCATGGCCTGCCGGCATTGTTCACAGATAAAAAGAGTGTGTTCCAGGTCGGGTTCTTCTGGCAAAGGGGCTACCTCCACGGCATCAAGCCGGTTGCCGCCTTTGCTGCAGAGTTCGCAGTGGGCCCGGGACCTTCTGGTCAAATCCTTGCCGAGTCGGCCAAGGTCATCCAGGCGTGCCATCTTCTTTGTTAGTCCTTTTGCCATAATTATCTCCGCGCAGGGGAAGGTGGTGGGCCTTTAATTTCTCTAAAGGATAGAAGGTGCCGCGCCAGCGTATACCACCCTGGCGAATGGTCACAAAGACAGCCCGCCATAAGGTGTAGAGTCTAATGTAGGTTGAAACAGGCAGCCAGATCAAATGTCTTTTCGGTATACCGGCAAAATGAGCGGCGCTGCCAAAGAGCAGAAAATAGCAGCCGATAATGGCGGCATTGGTCAACTGTGTCAGGCCTTTGGTCATAAAGAGAGCCCAATAGGGCCAGATGCCAACAATAATCACAAAAATGCTGGCCAAGACAACCTTGCCAATACTGTAATCCAGGGCGGCAAAGCTGTTTTTTTCCAGGCCTTGGATCATGGCTTTGAGGGAATGATACCAGGGTACCTTGACAAAGCCGGCCCCGTGGAGACATTCCTGGCGAAAGCCATGGCTTTTGAGGAGTACTCCGAGCATCACATCATCAATGGGGGACATGGCAATTTTGCTATGGCCGCCAATCTCTTCGTATGCCGTCCGGCGCACTAAATTGAAGGCTCCTATGCCCATGCTGCGGGGGCTCTTAGGGTCAGACGCCTTCCATGGCTTCAGGAAGGCGGCGAGGTTAACGCCAAATTCTATAACCACCATATTGAGCAGACTGCCGGAAAGCTCGGCGGCAAACAGCAGGGTGAGGTGGTCAAGGTTCTCGTCCTGGAGGCGACGAACAGCCCTTGTCAATGTTGACGGCTCAAGCTTGACGTCGGCATCGGTGAAGAGCAGAAAGTCGCCCTGCGCCCTTTTGGCGCCTTCCTGGAGGGCATTGTTTTTGCCGAACCAGTGAGCTGGCAGCTGGTTGATGTGAACCACCTTTATTTTCTGATAGCGCTGGGCAAAGTCATCCAGCATCGCCCCAGTGGTATCGGTGGAGCGATCGTTGATGGCAATAATTTCAAGAGGGTCGTAATCGAGGTGCACAAGCGATTGTAGGGCTTCTGCTATGGTGTCTTCTTCATTTAAGGCCGCGACAACGATCGAGACGGAAGGGTGAGGGGGCGTGACCTCAGGCGCGATGGCCTGCAGGCTTTCCATTTTAGTGGTGCCCAGGGCCATTTCGAGACAAAAGGCGACAACCAGAAGGAGCGTCACGATGGAGAGGTAGAAAAGAATCATGGCGCCAGTGTACCATGGACTACTTTGCGCAGGCACCGTGATTTGTGTCGGTAGAAAACAAAAAAAGGACTCCAGCCCAGGTGGGCGGAGTCCTTTTTTTGTAACGGCTGCTATGTCGGTGCGGTTATTTGTTTAGATCGTGAGCAATGCCATGACACTGCCCGCATTTCGGGAAGTTTTTGTGCATGACCTCAGGGTGGGGTTCGCCGTGACAGGAGGAGCACTGCGGCACCATCTTATGGGTCTCCTGGTGACAGGTTGCGCAGGAGAGTTTGGCATGCTTGGCCGGGTTGTCTTGCAGCTGGGTTAAGACATCTTCATGGCAGCTGGCGCAGCTTGTGGACGGCATGTCGGCTGGATAGCTGACCTGAAGCGGCATATGGGGCTTATGGCAGGTAAGGCAATCCTTTTGGACCATGTCTTTGCTATGCGGTGAATGGCACTGCATACAGTCTGGGATCATACCGTGCTGGACGCGATGACAGGTGGAACAACTCACCTGGGTATGCTTGCTTTCGTTCTGTTGAAGCTGGGCCATCTGGTCGGTATGACAGGTCAGGCAGGGTTCGGTTAGATTGTCGTCAATGCTGATCGCCAGAGGGGTATGGGGGTTGTTATGGCAGGATGAACAGTTTGCCAGTTCAAAATGAGGTGTGCCCTCATGGCACTGGCTACAAAGTGGAATGATGTCGGCATCGGTGGGAGCGTGACCGTCATGGCATTCGATACAGGTGATTTCGGTGCGGTGGGAGGCGCCGCTGGCGGCGATATCCCTTGGGGCCTTTTCATGACATTTGACACAGTCGTCAGGGGTTAGACCGGCGGCGCTGGCCGGGGTGGGGCCGGCCATAAATGTCAGAACAAGTGGGCTTGCCAGCAGCAGGCCGGCAAGTTTCAAATAGGTGTTTTTATGCTTCATTGCGTTCCCTCTTCAGATGAAAAAAATATGTAAATAGGTAAATATGAGCTGGGTATTATCTTTCCCCTCTTTTACACGTTTTATGCCGTTGGGATTTGTTGAAGGCAAAATAGTGCTATCGTTTTGAAAAAATGAGCAAATATGGACGGCCGCAGCTCTTCGGGCCTGCCTGTGGTCAGCAGGGAAGGCCAGATCCTGAGTAGACTGTGACCAGAAGTTGGTTGCCTGGCAAAGGGGAGCTAACAAATTGCTTTGATTATGATAAAGGTATGGGCCGCTAGGTATGTGCAGAGATAAAAGGAGCTGCAGACCGTTGCCTTGGTCTGCAGGTTGGAAATACCTTCCGGTGGCGGCATATTCTCTGGTCAAGCGGGACAAATCCGATTAATAAAGAGAACTCGGGCGGCCGCTGAACGTGGCTGTTGCCGGCAACCCCGAGCAAGAATTGTAAATCGTCGTCTAGCTCAGTAAAGCGAAGGAAGCATGTTATGGAAAAGGTCTGTCTGAAGTGTAAATTTTTCAAGGTTGATGATGTTCAGTCAGGGGTGTGTCGGAAGGTAAGGGGCAAGGATGCTCCTCGGCCCCTTATGGGCCATAGTGATAACTGTGCTGACTGGCAGGATGCCGGCCAGCAGTATTCGATTCGCAAGGGCTGGATCCAGGCGCAGCAAAAAAAAGAGACGCCTTTGAAAAATTGAGGGACGGCCTGGGCAATCTTTTGCCTGTCAATAAAGAGATATTGGCTTGATGAAAAGAAAGGATAAACACCTACACTTTTGTAGTTTTTTCAAGTAATAACAAAAGAATATGCTATGCTGTAGTAACTTTTGCATGAGGGTAGCTCTGCTGTGCTTTCGATGCTGAAAGTTGTATTGGGGAACCTGAGCTTAATTTTGAAGGATATCAATCTGTTAAGTGTTTGCGCCAAGGTCTGTCTTACAGGCCGACATTTCAAACTGGAGACGAGAAAAGCAGTACGGAAAGGTCAGTATCTTGCCGGACAGCGGCAATTTTCGCGAACTGGTCTTTTGGCGGGGGCGTTGTAGAGAAAAATGGTGACATTTAAACCTGAAAAATATGGGAAATATCTTCTTCTCGATCGGATTGCTCGTGGCGGCATGGCCGAGCTGTACAGAGGGAAGATTGTTGGCGCCCAAGGTTTTGAGAAGATTGTTGCCATTAAGAAGATTCTGCCGCATCTTGTCGATCAAGAGGAGTTCGTCAAGGCCTTTATTGATGAGGCCAGACTGGCCGCCTTTCTCCAACATCCCAATATTGTCCAGATCTATGACTTTGGTGAAATGGCGGAAACCTATTTCATCTCCATGGAATACCTGGCCGGTGTTGATCTTAAAACCGTTCTGAAAAAGGCCAAGGACGAATCTAAACCTCTTAAGCTGGCCCTTTCCCTCTTTTATATACTCCCCCAGATCTGCTATGGCTTGCAGTATGCCCATAATATCAAGGACTTCTCGGGGGAGCCGCTCTGTATTATTCATCGGGACCTTGGTCCGCAGAATATTTTTATTACCTATAATGGCGAGATCAAGCTTATCGATTTTGGCATTGCCAAGGCCTCAAGCCATGATGCCACCACCTACGTTGGCTCGCTGAAAGGTAAGCTGGCCTATATGTCACCGGAGCAGGCCTCGGGTAAAGAGATAGATCACCGCTCTGACCTCTTTACTCTCGGCATCCTGCTTTATGAGCTGGCCACCGGTCACCGCCTCTATACCGGTGAGTCGCAGACCATTCTTCTCAAGGCGGGCAAGGCGGATTTCATCCCCCCTGAACAGGTAAAACAGGGCCTGCCAGCCAGCCTCTACGCCCTGATTAATAAGGCCCTCCATAAAGACCCCAACCTCCGTTACCAGTCTGCCGAGCAGATGCGTCTTGATCTGGAAGCCGTTTCACAGGAGTTGGCTGTCCGGGTGTCTCGCGGTCAGATGGCAGCCTATATGCACGAACTCTTTCAGGATGAAGCCCTGGAAGAGGAGAAGGCCTTAAAGGCTGCCGGCCTGGCAGTTCAGCCTCCTTCCGTAGCAGCGCCGCTTCCTGGTCACGCTGCCGAGATTAGTGAGGAGGATAAGACGATTGTCCTTGCGCCTGCCGGTAAAAAAGGCGGCAAGAAGAAACTTTTTGCCATAGTTACCGGTCTGATATTGCTGGCTTTTTTGGCCGTCTTCCTGGTTGATTCCCCCTTCACTGCCCCGGTCCACAACAAAGCACAGGCCATGCTTGCTGCCGGCAAGCAGAAAATAGCTGTGTTGCTCAATTCTGTTCAGGATAAACTGACCTCTGTCAGCGGGGCGAACGGGCAGGGCAAGGAGGCGGCGGGAGATCCCTATCAGGAGGCCATTAGTTTTTTTGCCGACCTCCAGAAGGATGCCAAGGCAGGCAAGGTGATCTTTGTTGAGGCTGACAAATTAGAAAAGCATGCCAGTTATCTGGAAAAGAATTATCCCAAAGAGGCCTTTGCCCGTTTAGCGGCAATGGCCCAGAGCCACCCGAAGGTGGCGGCTGTCCATTTTTATTTGGGTAAACTTTATGCGGCCCGCTATGAGTCTCGCAAGGCAACAGCCGCCTACCTCCGTGCCCTGGAGCTGGACCCGAACTTGACTGATGCCTATTTTAACCTTGGCTATATCTATGCCTCGGCCGGGAAATATTCTCAGGCTGAAAAGATGTATGCCCAGGTTGTCTCTCAGGAGCCCCCCTATCTTGATGAAGCCCTTGTTAATCTTGCCGTCACCCAGCGCAAGCAGAATAAAATGGTTGAAAGTGTTCACTCCCTGCAGCAGGCCTTGAAGGTGAACCCTGGCAATCGGCTTGCCGCCAAAAAGTTGAGTCAGTGGCAACAATAAGCAGCAATGAAGCCTAAAATGTCTTGGATGCAGAGCATAACCACCCCCCAACAACAAGCGACCGGCCGATTCTTTTATCTGTGCTGCTGTTTTGTCGTTTTGTCCGTGCTTGCCGGCTGTCAAACCACCAAGGTTGACAAGTGGAAGCCGGTGCGCAGTCAGCATAAGAACCAGGTCCATACCGTGACCTGGGGCGATGAGAATCTGCAGGTAATTGCCAAGTGGTACACCGGCAGCGAAACGAACTGGAAAGAGATTGCCAATGCCAATCCCAATATCCTGCCCTCCCTGTTAAGTGTTGGCGATAGAATTCTCATTCCTTCGGCCTTATTAAAGACCCGGGCCGCCATGACCAAGGGTTTTCTTCAAGAGTGGCAGCGTTCCGCCAAGCGGCTTGAAAAGCCGGCGATGTCGAAAGAGAAAGGGCTGCCCGCCCCCCTTATTGTTCCCAAGCTTCATAAGCTTAAGCAGAATGAGGACCTGGCCGCGCCGGTGGCAGTTCCCCTCGACCTTAAGGAGCCTGAGGATGACGGTAATGATCTCGAACTCTTTGGTCCCAAATAAGCATTGGCCCATGGTACGATTATGAAAAGCTCCCTTCTCGTTCCACCGTGTTTTTCTGCCGGAGTTCTTTGTCTTTTCTTGGGGCTTGTCATCTCGCAGCCATGCTACGGCGAACCGGAAAGCATGCGCACCAAGGATGTCGATCATATTCTCGCCACCAGCCGTATTTTCGAGCAGAAAAATTTAAATAGAAAGAGCCTGAAGCAGTACGACTTTAACCATAGCCGCTTTTCTCAGGTGACTATGGTGCGAGGTCGCTTTGATTCGGCTAAGTTTAATGACGCCGTTTTTCTCGACAGCGATTTGAGTGCCTCCTCCTTTGTTGATGTCGATCTCAGTGGCAGCAAGGTGGAAAAGGTCAACCTGGAGGGCAGCGACCTACGTAAAGGGCGCCTCAACCGCATGATCCTTATTGATGGCAAGCTCGCCGGTGCCAATCTCAGTCAGGCCAATATGCAAGGGATTTTTGTTGAAAAATCAGATTTCAATAAGGTCAATTTGACCACCAGTGATATCAGCAACGGCGCCTTTCATGATGTGTCCCTCCACGAAACCCAGCTAGTCAAGGCTGATCTCCATGGCATCGACCTGGTCAATGTCAGCCTTGAAGGCACAAACTTCATCCAGGCCAACCTCGGTGGTGCTACGCTGCGCCATGTTACGGCTAAACGCTCTGATAAGCTCAAAACCCGTTTTGCCGAGGCTAATCTTAACCATGCTCTCCTGTTTGACAGCCAGCTCGCCGGTATAGACGCCCGCAGTGCCTATCTTTTCGGGGCCTATGTGAAAAATGTCACCTTTGAAGGTGCTGATTTCAGTAATGCTCTTTTCGATAATGCTCTCTTGTCCAGTGTCAACATGTCAGAGGTTGACCTCCGTTTTGCCTCGCTGGTGGATGTCGCCTGTGCCGGGGTGAAGTTGGCCGGCGCCCATTTGGGCGATGCCAATCTTGATGGCAGCGATCTTCGGGATGTGGATCTGGTTGGTGCCCTTCTCCCCAAAAGCCGTTTTTTAAACGCCAACCTTTCACGGGTTACCCTGAGCAAAGCCCAGATGACTGGTGTTCAGCTGGAAAATAGCGTCATTGTCGACTCGACGTTAACAGGCGTTGATTTGGCTGGATCCCATCTTGAAGGCGCCCGGATTAGCGGCAGCAACCTTGATGACGCAGCTTGCCGGAACTGCCAGCTTGCCGGTGTCAGCCTGCGTGATAATACACTGGTGGAGGCTGATTTCCGTAGCGCAACTTTCACCGACAGTACCTTGGTTGATCTTCAGGTGGGTGGTGCCAATTTTGCCGGTGCGGATTTTTTCGGGTCAACTGCCAGGGGTCTGGAGGGCAAGGGCGCTGATTTTCGCAAGGCAAATTTGAGTAAAATGAAGCTTGAAAAATGCGATTTTAGTCAGGGGAATTTCCAGGGGGCCATTTTTGCCGAGACCAAGATTGTCGAGGTTACTCTGCGCTCAGCGATTCTCAAAAATGTGAAGCTCAAAGATATGGATCTGCGCGGTGCAGATTTGCGCGGTGCTGACTTGACTGGAGCTGACTTGACTGGCGCCAATCTTCATAACGTTGATTTACGCGGCGCAACCCTTGATAAGGCTGTACTGCGCGGTGCCAATTTGCGCACGGCAAACCTGGAGGGCGCCAGCCTGAATGGGGCAGATTTGAGGGGAAGTAAACTCTACAATAGCAATCTGAAGGGCGCTGTTATGGTCTCAGCTCGTATGGAGCAGGCCGATCTCCGTAAGGCCGACTTGGCCGGCGTTGTTTTTAAGGGAGCCAATCTTGCCGGGGCCAATTTTCAGGAGGCCAATGTCAAGAATGCCGATTTCAGTGCCTGTAATTTCAGCAAGGCCAGTAATCTCAAGCAGGCCCTTAACCTTGACCGGGCCAAAGGTCTGGTAAAAAAAAGTAAATAGACTCATCCGCCCCGGCGTAGTTCTTCCTGGATGGCCACTCCGCCCTTCTCAATGCTGTATGGTTTGCTGATGTACCTTCCTGCCCCAAGATTCTGGGCCTTCTTCATCTTGAAGCTTTCTGAAAAACCACTGGTAATAAGGGCCACCTGCAGTGGATGCATTGCCACGATTTGTTCGTATCTTTGGAGACCGTTTATGCCGGGGCTATGATTATGTCAAGGAGCAGGAGGGCGACCGATGTCTTGTAAATAATCAACCGGGACTACTCTTCTATGTGCCGATGATAGTCGACACTGCGCCGGCATTCCTGAAGAAGAGAGAGGGCAATAACGAAATGGATGATGACAAAAAAGGTGAGAAGGGTTGCCCTTTCCTTGATGGCAAAGAGATAGATACAGAGATGTGCCGCAAGACTGAGCAGTACCACAATGCGGAGCGGCAGCACCCATTTTAAACAGATGACCGAACGGCAAGAAGGTGTTTTTTTAAGAAATTTTTGGCAGCAACCCATGGTGGAAATCCTCCCTTAATCAGAGTAGTATGGGTTGCAATGATGGGGCAAGGTTATTTCTTGCCGTTGGTAAGGAGCATCTCGAGCTCTGGCAGGGCAAAAGGGCAGAAAAAAGGCTGTCGAGCCTTTAAACCGTGGGGAAAGGAGTGTTGTGAAGCGTTTTTGGCATTTTTTACAAAAGGAAAATCTCCATTACGTCCTGATGTGGGTCGTCATTTTGGTTTCGGTGAGTGCCATGGTGATTGCTCTGGTGGAGCCGGAGATCACTCTGGCGGATTCGGTGTGGTGGTCGATTGTCACTCTGACTACCGTGGGCTATGGCGACTTCTCCCCTGTCACTCCAGGCGGCCGGCTGGTGGCTGTCATTATTATGTTTTTCGGTATTGGCTTGCTTGGTATGCTCAGTGCAACCCTGGCAACTATCCTGATAAGTAAAAGATTAAGGGAAAATAAAGGTATGACTTCATACAGCTTCCAGGGCCATATTATTATCTGTGAATGGAATCATCGGGCCCGGGCCATTATTAAAGAGTTGCGGGCCGACAGCCAGACCAAAGATACCCCTGTTGTCCTCATTGCCGATATTGACGAGAACCCCCTTGCCGATCCAGATTTTCATTTTATCAAGGGTTCTGTCAACGAAGAAAACCTAGGCAAGGCCGGCGCTGATCAGGCCGCCACCGTGGTCATTCTCGGCGATGATCACCTGGAAGAGACGGCACGGGATGCCAAGGTTGTCCTGTCCACCCTTACCGTTGAGTGTATCTGCCCGGATGCCTATACCGTGGTGGAGCTGGTTGATGAGAAGAACAGCCGTCATTGCCAGCGGGCCCAGGCCGACGAGATCATCGTCGGTTCGGAGCTTTCCAGTCATCTGGTTGCCAGTGCGGCCATCAATCATGGTATAAGTCATATCGTCTCCGAGATTCTTTCTACCCAGTACGGCAATGATCTCTACAGCATGCCAGTGCCGGCAGAGCTCGGGGCCCAAAGCTTTCTTGATGTGCTGACCACTATGAAAACAAAGTATAACTGCACCGTGCTCGGCGTCCAAAAGGGCAGGGTCGGAAAGGTGCTGAGTAACCCGCCGGCAGAGTATACCGTTGATCCGGGGGATCATCTCATTGTGGTCGGAGCCCGTCAGCCTAGGGCCTAAGGGCACTTAGCGAGCAGTTCCTGAAAGGAGTGCCGCCATGATGCCGACAGGGCCGGCAGTGCCAGCACTCGTTGCAGGCCGGCTCGGTTTTTGCGGTCGTGATGAAATATGGTGTTGGCAAAGGCTATGGACACCTGCTGGGACCCTTTTTCGACTAAGGTCATTATGTCCCCTTTTTTGACCTCTCCCTCTACAAGGACACGGCTGTACCAACCCGTATAGCCAGTCGTCACCACGAGCTTCGGGAGGTTCGGGCGATCAAAGCGAGCAGCCAGCACCTTGCACGGTTGCCTCGGTTGGCTGATCTCAATGGTGGCTGTGCCGAGCTTAAAAATATCGCCAATGTGGATGTCATCCTCATTGGAGCCGCTCAGGGTGATATTCTCGCCAAAGGCGGCAGGCGGCATAGTTATTCCAAGCTCCTGGGCCCAGAAGTCATAATGCTCAAGGCTGTAGAAGCAGAGGGCCTTATCTATACCACCATGATGTTTTGTGTTGTGGACACCATCGTCTATGAAGCCCTGTTTTGTGAGGTGAAGGGCGCCGAGGACCGGCTTTTTGCAGATTCCGGTTGTGAGGCGTTGCTGGGGGAAAACTTCCTTTTTAGGGGTGCCGATGTTGAGTCTGTGGACAAATGCCGCTATCATAATCTTTAAGCCTATTGCTTTGATAAAATAAAAAGAGTACCGCGGCAATACCAATGAAAAAAGAGTTTTTTAAAATAACCGTCATCGTCGTCCTGCTTCTCCTGGC
>JBFFIS010000044.1:0-11318 GCA_041556375.1 Desulfurivibrionaceae bacterium
CCGCCGCCTCTGGGGAAGAGGCCGTGGAATATATGCAAGGACACAGCGTCGACCTTCTAGTCCTTGATATGATCATGGCGCCGGGCATTGACGGCAAAGAGACCTATAGCCGAATCAACGACCTGCACCCGGGCCAAAAGGCCATTATCGCCAGTGGCTTTTCACAAAGCGAGGCAGTCAAAGAGACCATCAACCTTGGCGCCGGCCAATACATCAAAAAACCGTACACCATGGTCCAACTGGGGCGGGCAGTAAAAAAAGAACTCTCGCCAACTCAGTAAGACAGGAAAACCCAAGCTCAGACGCCACATGCTTCAACTTAATTCAGCCACGATTTATGAAGGCTGGGGCCGGACAAAGGTGTATTGGCCGTGATCAGACTGACCGGCATCGAAGCGATAGCCGCCCTGGCAGAAGTCCCTTAGCCCGGTGGGCTCATCAAGCCGCTGGCGGACAATAAAATCCGCCATCATACCCCGGGCCCTTTTGGCAAAAATTGCCACTACCCGGGCCTTACCATCCTTGACTTCCTTAAAATTAATGGTCAAAACCTCAGCGCCCAGTTTTGTGCTGTCCACCGCCTTAAAATATTCCTGGGAGGCGAGATTGACCACCACCTGGTGCTGATGGCCGGCCAGGGCGGCATTGATACTTTCAGCAAGGAGCTTTCCCCAAAACCTATAGAGATTCGCCCCCCGCTTCGTGGCCAGCTTGGTTTTCATCTCCAGGCGATAGGGCTGAATGAGATCAAGGGGCCGCAGACAGCCGTAAAGACCGGACAAGATGCGGAGATGGTCCTGGGCAAAGGCAAAATCAGCCTCTTTGTAGTGATCAACTGCCATGGCGCCGTAAACATCGCCGGTAAAGGCGCACAGGGCCTGCTTGCTATTATGCTTATCAAAGGGCAACGAAAAGTCCTTAAACCTGGCAACATTAAGATCAGCTATCTTCTGGCTGATAGCCATCAGCCCTTGCAGGCCGACACTGTCATAGGTGCGAAGCGCGTCAATAAGCTCCTGGGAATGGTCAAGAAGTTCCGGGGTGGTAGAGGCAGTAACGCCGGCCGGGCCTTCAAAGTCCTGGCCCTTGGATGGAGAAAGGAGGGTGATCATAATTTTTCCTGATGACAACAATAATTACGTCTCGACACTTAACGCTAAACCTCTGAGACCTTTGGCGCCCAAGGCCGTATAGATCATGTTTGAGCACAACAGCTTTGACCGCAACCAATTCGAAATGATAGCATAGTACCCAGAGACTCCAGAAAGAACACCCATCTTTTACAGGAACAACACATGGCTGAAACGGCACAGAATACCATCCTCATATATGGGGATGACCGCACCGACATAAAGCTCATCAGCTACTGCTGCCGACAGATGGGCTATGAGCCTTTAGTCGAGGCGAACACCGAAACAGCCGAGACGCATCAGGGGCCGGGCAAAATCGCCATGGCCTTTGTCGATTTGGGCTTAGGTCACATTAACCTGAATCAGAAGATCAAGGTTATCGCCATCGGTGACAGCGGTGGTGGTGCCGCCTTCAAAATTCTCCATTACAAGGCCTGTTGCTTTTTGCCCAAGCCCCTGAGCTTTTCGGCGGTGATGCTTGGCCTGCAAAAGGGCTCTGGGCGCTATGGCGACGCCCATAGCCACATCACAAGCGCCATCAATATTGCCAATGCCTTAAACGGTTTTAAACACACGCTGCAGCAAATCTTCCGCGACCCAAAACATCACCTGAGCTACGCCGACAGCGTCAGCAGTTATTGCCAAATACATTGCCTGGCGGCCAAAACCCACGAAGAGATCAGCGACCAGGATACCGACTACGAGATCCTCTCCTACTTCACCGACCAGGGGACCAGATACTGTAACCGCATCAAGGACTGTGCCCTGCACACCTTCAGCACATTGCTGGCCGACAAGATACCTAAACTTCCCGGCCTATCACCCCTAGATCTGCTTGAGGCGAATTTTCAAGACGCCAAGGGAGGCAACCTCCAGAACACCATTGAGGAGATGGCCGAAGCCTATGACCTCTTTACCAGTCGCCTCTTTGACCTCAAAAACAACTATTGCCGCAACCACTGTCCCAAGAGCCGCCAAGGCCCAGATTTTGAAAAGGGCGACCGCCTCCATGTCAGCTCGACCGAGCTTCTCCAGGGCGTCTCTGTCTTCTGCCAAGAACAGAGCTGCCCCTTAGATAGCTTCTTCGAGGTCTTCACCCGCAAAGTCATATAAGACCCTGCTAGCCCTCGTGCCCCGTTGGGAAAAGGGCTGGCAATTCTTTCGTTGAAAAGGTCGTCGTAGTTCATGGAATGAGGGATCTGCCTGATTTCAGAACCACAAGCAGACAGGGGGACAAGGAAGGCAAAGCCTTGACAATCTATGCCCTATGACGATCATCGATCCTGCTCTGCAGCTTCCTGGGACACAGCACCAAGCAGTGTCTGAATTTTAGCGGCGAGGTCAGCCATAACAAGGGGCTTCTGGATGTACTCCCTAATTCCCAGCTCCAGGGCAGACTCCCGATTAACCTGCTCACTATAGCCGGTACAGAGGATGATCGGCAGCGCCGGCCGAACCTCTAAAACCTTACGGGCCAACTCCGCACCGGTCATACCGGGCATGGTCATATCGGTAACCAGGAGATCGACGCCTCCACTATCCGCCATGAAGGCCTGCAAGGCCTGGGTAGGATTATTGAAGCTCGTTACCAGATAACCACAGGATTCCAAGAACTGCTTGCCAATGGTGGCGATGGCCTCTTCGTCATCAACCAGCATGATATGGCCCGTGCAGGTATGGGAAGCTGTGTCTACAGCTGTTATCTCCGGCAGATCCTGGCCCTGCTCATGGACGATGGGCAGGTATATCCTAAAAACCGTACCCAGACCCACCACACTGTCAACATCGATGTCGCCCTTATGACTCTTGACGATGCCATGCACCAGGGCCAGGCCGAGACCGGTGCCTTCTCCCACCTCTTTGGTGGTGAAATAAGGTTCAAAGATCTTGTTGATAATCTCAGGCGCCATACCTTGCCCGCTATCCCGAACCTCCAGGAGCAGATAGCGGCCGGAGGGCAGATCAAGGTTCATACCCTCGTCATGGGCGACAATATCAACCTCATTGAGAACGACCTCCAACCTGCCGCCGTGCTCACGCATGGCATGATAGGCATTGGTACAGAGGTTCATGACAATCTGGTGAATCTGGATGGGATCGGCATAAACCTGGGCTTCGGAGGCAATGTTTGAAACAATCTCAATAGTGGCAGGAATGGATGAGCGCAGGAGCTTCAGGGCCTCTTTAACCAGCAAAGAAACCTGCAACGGTCTCTTCCTCTGCTCTGACTTTCGCCCGAAGGTGAGAATCTGCTGCACCAGATCCTTCGCCCGGACGGCAGCCCTTTCCACCTCAGCCAGATCCCGCTGCAGCTTATCAGGTTCACCCTTGTGGATCTGGGCCAGCTCATTAAAACCGAATATAGAGGTCAGGATATTATTAAAATCATGGGCAATCCCGCCGGCCAGGGTGCCGATGGCCTCCATCTTCTGAGCCTGACGCAGCTCCTCCTCCAGACGCTCCCGATCCGAAACGTCGCGGACAATGGCCTGCAGATAGACGTCATTATCCAAGATAATCCTGTTAAGGCTGACCTCGGCGGCAAAAGGCGTCTTGTCATGCCGGCAGTACAGCCAGGGGAAAAACTGATTCTCGCCGGCCAGGGCCGCAGCTATCCGGGCTTGGGCCGCCAGGGCAGAGGGTGTGCCATCTGGTTGCACCTCGGGAGAAAACTCATCAGGACCATGGCCGAGTATGTGCGACATGCTGCAATCGAACATCTCCAGGGTTTTGCTGTTGCAATCCCAAAAGATACCACCTTTTAGAATCAGGATGGCATCACTGGCCGAGTCGAAAAGAATACGATAACGCTGCTCATTTTCCAGCTTCTCTCGTTCGATGCGATTGAGCTTGGTGAGGTCGAAACCGACACTGAGGATCTCAAGTAGCCGCCCCTGGTCGTCGAGAATGGGCTTATTGCTCCACTGCACCCAGACCCGCCGACCATCCCGGCAGACATTCTCGTTTTCATTAAGTAAATACTCTTCAGGAGAGGTCAGGATGCCATTGATCATGGCCACCAGATCCTTGCCGGATTGATCTGCTTCAGGGACAATGGTGCCCACCACGTTTTTGCCGACAATATCAGCCAGTGGGTAGCCGAAGAAACGCTGGCCAAATTCATTAAGAAAGGTGACGTTACCATCCACATCCCAGCGCAGGATGATGGAGTTGGAGTTTTCCACCAGCTGCCGATAATTTTCCTGGCTGCGCCTGAGCTCTTCGGTCTTTTCCGCCACCCTTGACCGTAACATCCGACTCCAGAAGGCCAGGACCAAGGCAACCAGGGCAATACCAGCAAGGGAAGTGAAAAGCCAGGTAGGCACCGGTTTTTCAAACTGCTCGCCGCCGAACCAGTGATCCAGGCGCCTATAGTAAAAGGATTCCTTGTCCTGTTTCCACTGCCGGATATGGCGATCAAGGACGACCAGGAGCTCGCCGTTGGCACCTGCTGCCGTGGCGTAAAAGGAACTCACCGGGCTGAAGATGACACCGGTTCCCACCAAACCAAGCTCGCGGGCATAGCGATAGCCAAAAACATTGGGGGCAACCCCGGCCTCCACCTCCCCTCTTTCAACGGCCCGCAACACCTCACTCAACGAGGGATATTCCCGGGGGCTGGTGGAAATCTCAAATTTACTGACGGTATCGAGGAAGTTTTTACCGTTGATATCGCCCTTCATGATGGCGACCGGCTTGTCCTTGAGATCAAGGATGTTTTGCAGAGAGACGCCCTCCTTGACAAAGACCTGGCCCCAGAGGGTAAGCACCGATTCGCGGCAATAATCGAGGTATTCATCACGCTCCGGCGTATAAGCCACCGAGGTCATCAGATCAATCTGGCCGCTGCGCATGCGCTGGAAACCTTCACTCCAGGTACCCAAGACGTACTGGATCTGCCAGCCTTCCAGGGCTGCCACCTGCTCGATGACATCAACAAAGAGGCCTTGCGGCACCCCGTTGGTATCGACAAAGATGAGGGGCTCTACCTGGAAAACACCGACCTTGACCAGGCGTCTTTCCTGGCCGGCGGCATGGGGCGCCTGGAGAAGAAGAAGTGATAGGACGAAAAAGACGGATAAAAATCTCATGGCAGCTTTGCTATACTCCCTCGCACAACGTCTTGAAAATCACATAAAGGTAAGAAAAACGTCGAATCCTGACAGCAATGTTATTTCGCAAAGAGGCCAAGCCCTCTGCAAGCTTGGCCTCTCCTCCCCCCAAAGGGGGGATCTCATAAAAATGATATCACAATCACCCCCTCTGGCATACTTCTGGCTTATTTTTTTAATCATAATAGAATTGCTTGCATCTCTGCCTCATTGCCCTGATAACGAGAGAGGGGAAGTTAGCACTCCCCTCACGCCAAAACCAGACAGACCACCAATTTACAACCTTAAAACCTATCGATATGGCACTACTCACCGACACCATGTTTTCACTGCTTGATCAGAGGGGCGCCTTTGCCACCCTGGCCGATCCCCTGCCCCGCCATCTTTTTTCACCAACAAGCCGGACCAGGGTGGCGCTGTTAAAAAAAAATAATGAGTTCACCAAATACAGGGTGTTGTGCAATCAGGTCTTCGACCTTCTCGACGTCAGCTCTTTTGCCGACATCCATGACCTCCTGCACGACGACGAGCGCCGCAAGGCGGTAAGCCGGCGGGCTTATGCCCTCATCGGCAACATGTTTGGCATCCATGGCAATGAGCGGGAAATTATCGCCACGGTCAACAGCTATTCGCGTACCGCCGACGGTGTCATCCGCTACCTGAAAACCAAGGTATTAAACCGCTATGCCGCCCACATTGAGATGACCAACGAGGTGGACGCCACCTCCAGCCCGGTTGATCTGCTGCTGATCATCTTTGACGACCGCTACCACCTCAAGGCCCGGTTTGAGGCCAAGCGCAAGTTACTGCTGATGAACCTGGCCGGCTCCATCGACCAGCGGGAACGAGAAACGGACATCGAAGCCAAGTTTGCCAACTTTCTCCACTTCTTAAACGAGCATGTCTGGCTTGCCGAGGCCAAGATCGGTGAATTAGAGCTGGTCTACCTCCTCTCCGAGCATAGCCCGGAAGACTTTTCCTGCCTGAAGCACACCCTGCTCAGCCGAGCCGAGGGCGAGAAGGTCAGGCTGAAACAGGGCCAGAAACTTACCCTGTTAAAAAGACGGCGCTTCAAGGCCGGCGGCAGGGAGGTTCCCATCTATGTCTCCATCCGTAAAAAACCGCCGGAGACCAAGGTTTTAAAACTGCTGCGCAAGGGGGAGGAGAATCCGGCCGTGGCGGTTGATGACGAACTTGGCCTCATGGGGGTCCTGGACCACCTGGCCGATGTCAAGCTCTTCCAGAGCCACCTGACCAGGAGCGCCCTGGCCGGAGGGTCCTTTATGGTCCTGGAAGATATCTCCGACACCCTGACCTCAGGTAGCCGCCGCCATAAGAATATCGGCAGCTCAGCAGACACCAGGATGTTTAAATTCTTCGCCAGGATGGGGGGGATGCGGGTGGAATTTATTGTCCACACCAATGATAGCTATCTCGACTATATGTACAAACAGGATGTGGCCCATGACGAGTACGAGGTGAAGCGTATTTTCGACTCGGGCACCGCCGAACTCCTGTTGCCGCCGGACATCTATTTTCTCGACATGAAAAAGGCCCGGGACCGGCAAATTGCCTGGTTCCGGGCCCAGATTGAAAGCTGTTAAACACGTGGCCTTTTTTATTACGGCCTTGTAGCAGTCATTAAAAAGACAGGATAGTCGACAACCTCCCCCCCTGCCTTTTCCTTGGAGATGCGGTGGGCTGTGCTGAAACGAACATCGTTAAAACCGCAGGAAACGGCAAGATCAGCCAGATGGTTTGTATCAAAACCGCAATGCTCGACCCCGGTCATGTCATCATGAAAGGAGCCGTCCTCCTTGTCAAGATCTGCCAAGGCCAAGATGCCGCCTGGTTTGAGATGAGAAAAACAGGCGGCGAGCATGGCCTTGGTCTCCTTGATGTGGTGCAGGGTCATGGCACTATAAATTAAAGCAAAACCCGACAGGACCAGCCCCGTATCGCTGAGCAGGTCAAAGCGCTGTACTGCGACATTATTCAGGCCACGAGCAGCGACCTTGTCGGCCAACACTGCCAGCATGCCCTCTGAGGTATCGGTGGCGACAATACTCTTGAGCTCACCGGCCAAGGCGCAGGTGAGCAAACCGGTACCACAACCGATCTCAAGGGCCTCCATGTCCCCAGAGAGGGGAAGGGCCTCTTTCATGGCCACGACAATGGCGCCGGCCACTGCAACACGTTTTGGATCTTCATCCCAGGTTGCTGCCGCCTGATCAAATCTTTGTTGGCTCATGGAGCCATCCTCCTCTGCCGAAAAAGCGCCGGCTGGTTATTTATTGTTAGTCCCCAGCCTCTTGGCCGCCATCTGCCTGCTCGTCGCCATAGCGTCGCGGAGAAGAACAACAAGCTCGTCATCATTCCAAGGCTTGGTGAGAAAACGATAGATGGCGCCGTCAGTAATGGCCTGAAATACCAACTGGGTGTTGGCGTGGCCGGTCAAGATAATGCGGATCGTATCAGGGTAGATCTTGCTCACGGCACTAAGAAGCTCAACACCCGACATCCCGGGCATCCGCTCATCAGAAACAATGACGTCCACCGCCGTTGTCGCCATAAGCTCCAAGGCCTCCCTGCCGCTTCTGGCAGTCAAGATCTGCCACGGCTCATTGCCCAGCACCCTGCTTATAGCCTTAATTACATTGACCTCATCATCAACAAGCAATATTTTTTGCATACTGGGCTTCTCCTGCCGGCATCCACCCCTGTTAGAAAAAAACAATCATCTAGATATTGTGCCAACTACTCTTCTTTTTAGCAAGAAGGCCTTGGTCGCCGCGCACAGACTCTGTCGGCAACAGGGCCTGCCAAAAAAGAAGAAACAACAGAGAAAATCACCCTTAGGAGGTCACCAGAACCCTTTGCCTCTGGATGTCAAAAATGCCGACAATATCGTCGATCAACTCCTGGACCCCTTGGTATTCGGAGCTGTCGAGCAAATCATTGTGGAAGGTTTCCTCCCCCTTGTCATCCTCGGCCACAATGAATCCGCAGCGAATACTCTCATGAAACTCCTGTTGCTGGTTGTCGAGATAAACCGTGATGTTTCTAAACATGATGTCCTCCTTGAGGTTAAATTGCCTTGAACTTATACAGGCACAATAACCAAAGAGGTCAGACAGATAATGTCCTAGCTAGATTTTTTTTTTGGAGGGGGGGCAATCGAGATCCAGACACCAGGCGGCCACCTACAGGCTGATATCTGACGCCATCAACGTCATCAGGTCTCACATTGGCGAGCTAGGTATCCAGCACCTCACGCACCACCCGCGCCACGTCCTCCTTGAAGACCGGCTTCATAACCATCCGCCGGATGCCCATGGCCCTGGCCTTTTCCTCGGTAATGATCTCACTAAAACCGGTAGAGAGAATAATCGGCAGCTCCGGCCGGAGGCCCAGAATCTTGCCAGCCAGCTCAGCACCGGTCATATGGGGCATAGTCATATCGGTAATGACAAGATCAATAACCGGCTGGCCGGACTCTATCATCTCCAGGGCCAATTGGGGATCGACAACTGTGGTAACCTGATAGCCCAGCCGGGAAAGGAGCTGTTCCATGAGCTCAACGATGCTCGGCTCATCGTCCACCACCAGGATATGCTCATGACCAGTGGGCAGCGCGGCGGGAGCCACCTCCTGCAGCGCGGCGTCATCCTCATGGCTATACCTCGGTAGGTAGACATGAAAGGTGGTGCCCTGACCAGGCTCACTATAGACCGTGATATGACCGCCCAGGCCTTTCACAATGCCATGAACCACGGAAAGCCCCAGTCCTGTCCCTTCCCCCTTGGCTCTGGTGGTGAAATAAGGTTCAAAAATGCGATCCCTCACCTTGGGCGTCATACCGCAACCGGTGTCGCTCACCTCAAGGCGCAGATAATCTCCAGCCACCAAGTTGAGCTCGGGAACACTGTCTTCAGGGCCGATATTCATTGTCGTCAAGCTCACCGCCAGAATACCGCCGGATTCCCGCATGGCATGATAGGCGTTAGTGCAGAGGTTCATCATTACCTGATGGATCCTGGTCGGGTCGGCCAGAACATAGCCCCCCTTGGTGTCAATATTTTGCTTGATCTCGATAGTAGTGGGCAGGGAGGAGCGCAGAAGCTTCAGGGCCTCCTTCACCACCAGGTGGACCTGGATGGGTTGCAACTCCTGATCGCTCTGGCGGCTGAAGCTGAGAATCTGCTTAACCAGCTCCTTGGCCCGATTGCCGGCCTTGACGATCTCGTTTTGCCTCTCCCAGGCCGTGCTGCCTGGCGCCATATCCTCCTGGACCATTTCCGCATAGCCAAGGATAGGGGTGAGGATATTATTAAAATCATGGGCGATGCCACCAGCCAGGGTGCCGACCGCCTCCATCTTCTGGGCCTGGCGAAGCTGGCCTTCCAGCTCCTGTTTTTCCTGCTCAGCGACTTTCCGATCCGTGATATTGGTGGCGATCTCGAGACGGACCAAACGCCCGTCTATCCAGCGGATAGCTCGATCTCGGCACTCATACCACTCCTGATTGACCCGGTTCTGAACCTCCCAGAGATAGATGCCGCTGGGCTCTCCATCATCATTAACAAGATATTTATTGGTGCAGAAAGAACAGGGTCCTTCCTGATCAGACTGTAAGGCCTGCCAACAGGTTTTACCCGTCACTTCCCCCCAGATATCACGACCATACTTATTAACAAAGAGCAGTTCATAGCTCTCCATATCGGCCACGTAGATCAAGGCGTCAATACTGTCGAGGACGACATTGAAACGTTCAGAAGCTGCGGCAACGCGTTCCTCGGCCTGCCGGTGCTCAGCGATCTCCTTTTCGAGCTCACGGGTTCGGCTCCCCACCTTGGTCCGCAGGCTCGCGTTAAAAAGAAAGAGACCAAGGATGGTCAGGCACCCTGCCAGGAGGGCGATAACGAAAATAAAAAGGGTTAGAGACTCGCGCTCCAAGGGAGACCGGATGGAGATGATGGCACGGATATCCCCCTCCTCTTCGTTGAATCCTCCCTGTCCCGGGTAGCGCTCCTGCAGCTGGAGAGGGGAATCCGAACGCTTACCGTGGCATTTCAGGCAGGCCTTTTTGTTTTCCAGAAAAGGCATGGCAACATAGAGATGTTTTTTCCCCTCTACCTCAATGACATCCCGATAGATTTTGAGCTCACGCTGATCATTGAACATCTTGATGAGCTTCATCTCCAGACTATCTGCCTTGTTCACCGGATTGCGGGGGTTGATCGCCGCCATTTTGTAGTAAATACTCGGCAGCCCTGCCAACTCGCGCTCTTTATTATAGTACTGATGTTGATTCCTGACGATGAACGATGAAGAAAAGAGCTCCGGGGCATAGAAGCTTTCTGATATCTCACCTTCTTCTTTATAGCGGTAAAGAGCAGGATGCATGACCTGCTGAAAATAATGATGAATGCCCTTATGCGAAATAAGCAGGTTCTCGACATTCTTTTCAGCCTGCCGCATGACATAGGCGTCTGCCCAAAAATAAAGGCCAACCATGACAAGGACAGTCACCCCGGAGGCGATGACCCCATGTCTGAAGAAATGGGCCCGGACACCGTTATTAGTAGAACTGTTTGCCATAACAAACCCTTTTCCCCAAGAGAATCAGGTGGCCATTGCCTCTATAAAATAAGGCAACGGCAAGCTCCCAGGTGACCCACGTTGACAGGCTGTGAGCATAGGGCTCTGGCCACTAGCTCTCCTGCCGAAATTTAACATCCTTTTAATAGAATGAAGGCTGCTTGGACAAAATGCAAGTCTTTCAGGCAGGCTCAAAAAAGTTTTTCTCAGCCCATAACCACCGGCAACAAGAACAGAGAAACAGAGCCTTAACAGGCGGAATCAACAATATATATTCAGCATAATTGACAGGTGTTCCTCACAGATAACGATCGTACGGACCAGCCGATCCGCTTACTTTACAAGCTATTATCATTTTGATGCGTCTTCTTGCTCTGACTGAAAACAAAGGGGGAAGCAAAAGAAAAAGTCCTGAAGGATTGGCACCACCGACAACATTATGGCCATGACCAAGAGAGTAAAAAAAGGGCTTACA
>JBFFIS010000045.1:0-11284 GCA_041556375.1 Desulfurivibrionaceae bacterium
GGCGGCTGCGCTATTGGCGCCAGGCCCATCAATTTCCATATGCAGGGCTTGCAGAAACTGGGAGCCAAGCTTGAGCTGGAAGCTGGATATGTCGATGCTTATGTTAAGGGGCGCTTGCAGGGCGATACCATCTATTTTGACATCCCCTCAGTGACGGGTACTGAGAATATGCTTATGGCCGCCACCCTGGCCCAGGGTAAGACGACGATCAAGAATGCCGCTAAAGAACCTGAGGTCGGTAATCTGATTGATATGCTTGTTGCCATGGGCGCCAAGATTGAGGGGCGGGGTACCGATGTCCTGGTGGTTGAGGGCGTCGATGAGCTGAGGGCGACCTCTTCCACCATCATTGCCGATCGTATAGAGACAGGGACATATATCGCTGCTGTGGGTACCGCCGGCGGCGAGCTCACCCTGCGCAACTGTAACCCGGCTCATCTCCCCTCCTTTTTGGAGAAGATGAGGGCGGTGGGCATCTATATCGAAGAGAAAGAGTCCTCTATTGTCGCTGCTCGTTCCGGGCCCATAAAAAGCGTCGATATCAAAACCATGCCGTATCCCGGTTTTCCCACCGATCTCCAGGCCCAGATTATGGCCCTGATGACCTGTACCGAAGGCTTAAGCGTCATCGATGAAACTATTTTTGAGAATCGTTTCATGCATGTCGCCGAGTTGCGGCGGATGGGGGCGGATATCCGCGTCGAGGGTGGCCGGGCCATTGTCTCGGGTACCGGTAAGCTTACCGGCGCCCCGGTCATGGCCACCGATCTCCGGGCCAGTGCCTCCCTGGTGGTGGCAGGAGTCGCAGCCGAGGGGGTAACCACTATCTCCCGGGTCTACCATCTTGATCGGGGCTATGAAAAATTGGACGAGAAATTGCGACAGGTGGGGGCCAAGATCTGGCGGGAAAAAGAGTAGGTCAGGTTCTGGCGTTTTTGAGGGCCGTCTCTAGGGCTTTGGTGTGGATATTGCCGGCAAAATGAAGAGGACTGTGACCGCTGACCGGATCAAAGCTGGAAGGGTCGGCCTGGCAGAGAAATTGGACCTCCCGTGCTACTCTTTCCAAGGCCTCTTCTTGCGTGCATCCCAGGAGTTTCGGTAAGACCAGCCACGTTGCGCCGCAGGAAGCCCCTCGGGCGACATCAATAGTAGCAATCCTGTTGTTCTCCAAGGTTATCTCATACTCCGGTATGCCAAACTGCTGACCATAGCTGCCAAGCCCCTCTTTTTTCGCCAGGCCGCAGCAGGTGAAGGGCGAGAGGGCACCAGGTGTCTTACGCGGTCCGCTGGCAATCATGGGAATCCCCAAACGCTGGCAATATGTGGCGGCGTAATCTGCCAAGTCAGGATGCTTGAGGAAGCTCAGGACGATAGAACCGCCAATACGTGCGGGGAAAAACTCCTGGGGGGCGTCGATGAAATCGGCAAGTTTGGTCGGGAAATCGATAACCTCGACAATCCTCATGCCTCTGCCGTAGGTTCTGATCCCCTGAATCTTCTTTTCACCACTGCCGCCCTGCTGAAAAACGGTTATGTCGTCAAGGGGGCTAGACGTGTGGTCAGTGTTTTCCATTAGGGGGGAACAAGGCCGGACGTGGAGATGGTTAAGAGTCTTCAGGTGTGAGGGGTAGAGAAGGGTGCGCAAAAAAAAATTAATGAGTCATTTCACTTATTTCTTCATGAAATTCGTCTTCATCGTTGTTGTACAGGTAGAGTTCTTCAACAATCTTATCGCGACAGATTTCCATTTTTTCATAGGGAAGGTCGAGGATAAGAGCGAGATCGTCAAGACCGCGACCTTTGTTGAAATGTTGGTCAACGATAAGATTCTTCAAAAAATCATCAATAATGATACTGCGTAAGGCTTCATTGATAGAGGTGAGGGAAAGAATAGCCTCATTAAAAGTCTTGCCGCTGGCTATTTCTTTGCGGATTTTTTTGACGGCAACATCGTAGATCTTACTTGTTTCCTTATTGGTGTAATCATTAAGGTCGAAGGTGCGTGATTCTGGCATGAATAACCTCAAATAGAGTGTCCGTCCTTGGAGGAATAATGATCATCCATAGTGACGGGGAAAAGCTGTGTGGATATTTTGGTCAATGATGTAAGTGCGTTACAACTGCCGAAGAAAAAGGTCTTGGTGCAGTATTTTTCATCCAAAAATATGGCCGCAATTTAGCAGATAATCCCTGTCTGGCCAAGCTTTTTTAGTCAAAAATAAACATCCGGAAAGCAACTAAACACAACCCCTTAAAATGCTTTCTATTTTTTTGCTATCATACTCTTTTAGCCGCCAGACCGCTGCCAGAGGCAGACTTTGTTCGGCCAGAAAGGGGATGTCGTCTGGGCTTATTTTCAAGGCTTCAAGGCTTGTCGGGCAGCCTACCTTCTCAAACCATTTTTTTAGGCATGTGACGCCCTCCTGGCCAGCACTTTCCATGTCTTTATTTTCCACCTGAAAAACTCTTTGGGCAAATTGGGCGAATTTCCTGGGCCGCGTCTTGACCTGAGAAGAGAGCCAGGCCGGCATGACCACGCTGAGGCCGGCGCCATGGGCAACATTATGGTGGGCGCTTAAGGTATGTTCAATCATATGCATGGGGAAACCAACCAGGCCGAGACCGGCTGCTGTCCAGCCATTTAAGGCCAGGGTTGAGCACCACATGAGGTCGGCACGTCCCTGGTAATCTTCAGGGTTTTTGAGGACCCTTTCGCAGCTCTCCATAATATTTGTCACCAATCCTTCCATGAAGCGGTCCTGGACAGGTGTGCTGGGGTCGCTGGTGGTAAAATAAAACTCCAGGATATGGGCAATGGCATCGACAGCGCCGTATGCTGTATAGGCGGGCGACACTGAATAGGTCGCTGTCGGATCAAGAATTGAGACCGCCGGGTTGAGCAGCTTGTTGCCAGTGCCGAATTTGAGTTTCTTTTCGTCATGGCTGAGCACCATACCGCCATTCATCTCGGACCCGGCCGCCGCCAAGGTGAGAACGCAGGTGAGTGGCAGGCATTTCTTAATCGATTTTTTGCCGGTGAAGAATTTCCAGACGTCGTGCTCTGCCAAGGCGCCAGCACTTATCGCCTTGGCACTATCAATAACTGAGCCTCCGCCCACGGCAACAACAACGTCGGTTTGTTGTTCTTTTGCCTTGTCGATTCCTTGGCGGACATGGCTCAGGAGTGGGTTGGACTGGACGCCGCCATGGAGAACGATCTCCATCCCCTGGTCCTGCAGACTGTCAGTGACGGTCTTAAAAATTCCATTCTTTTTAATACTGCCCTGACCGAAGACCAAAAGGGCCCGTTTCCCATAGGCCTTACTCTCGCGGCCTATTTCCGCAATTCTGTCAGCGCCGAAGATGATTTTCGTCTGGTTGTGGAGAACAAAATTTTGCATGTCGTATCTGAACGAATGAAGGTTTTAAAGGAGGCCGTCAATGATTTTGGTCAGGCGGATGTAGTCGTCAATGGTCAGGGTTTCGCCGCGGGCCTTGAGAGATATGCCTGCCAGCTCAAGGGCCTGAGCGGCCTGTTGCTTTGATAGACTCACAAGAGGGGAGCTTGCCAGGCAGTTAATCAGGGTTTTGCGCCGTTTTTGAAAACCGGTTTTCACCACCCTCACCAGGAGGTCATTGTCGTAGTCAATATGGGCAGGAGGGGTAAAGGTGATTTTCACCACCACCGAGTCTACCTTAGGCCGCGGATGAAACTGCTCCGGACTGACGTGCATGATGTCTTTCACTGTCGCACAGCTGGCAAAGAGCACGGAAAGGATGCCATACTCCTTGGTACCGGGAGAGGCGCAGAGACGCATACCCACCTCTTTTTGGAGCATGAGCACGGCCCAGGCCATATCCTGGCGATGGTCGAGAAGCTTAAAGAGCAGGGGGTTGGAGATAGAGTAGGGCAGGTTGGCAATAATCTTCAGAGGGCCGCCACTCTCGGCTACCAAGTCGTTAAAGTCGGTCTTCAAAATATCCTGATGGATAAGGGTGGTGTTGTCTGGTAACGACCCATGTTCTCTGTGGTAACGGACAATGCCGGCATCAACCTCAATGCCGATGACCCTTCCGGCCCTGTTGGCCAGAGGTGTGGTCAGGGAGCCAAGACCGACGCCAATCTCAAAGATTGTATCGTCTTTGCTGATGCCGGCAAGCTCGACAATGCGCTCCGAGGTGGCCTGGTGGACGAGGAAGTTTTGCCCTAATTTTTTCTTGGGAGCAAGTTCGTTCTTTTTAAGAATATTTTTTATGTCACTTCTGTTCATTGCTGAGAGTCGCCTGCCCTGTGGTTTTAGATCTTTTATTTCGTAATCTGGTGAAGAGCTTGAGTGAATAGTAATAACTAAGGGCTGTAAAGGGAAGGGCCAGCAGCGTGCCGCCGACAACGACAACGGTAATGGCGTCGAATCCCAGGGAGCCGATGGCCGCCAGCGATGATTTGAAACCGCTGAAGCCGGAGCTGCCGGAGGACAGCACCGCCATAACTTCCTGCAGACGCTGCCAGGAAAGGAGGCCGGGAAAGATGATCGTCCCCACCAGCCAGCTCAGGTAGTATTGGATAAAAAAAGTGAGGGGGTTGCTGACGATGATCGATGCCAGGATGCCAGCGACCTTGCTGGCCCTGAAGAGGAGGCAGAGGCTCAGAATAAGAACGGTGTGCAGGGGTATTGTCGGGGTAATGCCGATAAAAATGCCAATGGCAACGCCTCGAGCCAGGGAACGAGGATCCCCCTGCAGGCGCAAAAACTTGAGATAGTAATATCTGACCAGGCGAATAGGCATTTTTTAAGCGTTACCTGACAGGGCAGTTTTCATCAGTTTTGTGGAGGGAAGATCGCATGGAGAGCCAAGGGCGGTTAGCTTTGCATGAGATGGGGTGAGCGTGAGTAGACATCAAGGTCCAGGGGTGAGCTGTCATTGTTTGTGTACTGATGAAAGCCGGCAAGGCAAACCATGGCGGCATTGTCTGTACATAAAGAAACCGGCGGCATGGCCAGGTTGAGGCCGGCCCTGTCGCAGGCGCCTGCCATCATCTCCCGTAGTCTGCCATTTGCCGCCACGCCGCCGCCAACGACGATAGTGCTGCAGCCTTTGTCCTGGGCCGCCCGGATAGTTTTTTGGGTCAGGACGTCAACCACTGCCTCCTGAAAAGAGGCGCAGATATCGGCAACCTCCAGGGGCTCATTTTTGTTTTTCAACCTGTTGATATGGTTTGCCACCGAGGTCTTCAGGCCGCTGAAGCTGAAATCATAGCTATCTTCTTCCAGCCACGATCTTGGGAATTTGATGGCCTCAGGGTTGCCCTGTTGAGAGATTTTGCCGATCTCCGGACCACCTGGATAGGGGAGGCCCAGCATTTTGGCCACCTTGTCAAAGGCCTCGCCAGCCGCATCATCACGTGTCCTACCGAGCAGAGTGAAGTCTTGAAAACCACTGACATAAAAAAGTGAGGAATGGCCCCCTGAGGCGATGAGGGCGACAAAGGGAAATTCTGGGGCATTGTCTCCGAGGAATACGGAGAGCAGGTGGCCGGCCATGTGGTCAACACCGACAAAGGGAATATTCTTGATCAGGGAAAGAGCTTTGACAAAATTGAGGCCGACAAGAAGTGAGCCGATAAGTCCCGGTCCTGCCGTTACAGCAAGAAGGTCGATATCTTCAAGGTTCACTTCGGCGTCTTCCAGGGCCTTTGAGACAACGGGATAGATATTTTCTAAGTGTTTTCTGGAGGCGATCTCCGGCACCACGCCGCCATACTCAGCATGGACAGCTATCTGCGAGTCGATAATATTGGCAAGGAGTTGCCGGTCATCACGCATAACTGCAGCAGCCGTTTCGTCGCAGGAGCTTTCGATTCCAAGAATGAGCATAGTGAGTGTTGTCTACTTATATTGTTGTGATATTTAAATGAATGCAGAAATGGAGTCCTGTTGGCGGGGAGGAGCACGTGTTCAAAGAAATAATCGCCGGCATTGATTGTTTTTTTGTCCCCATTGGGGTATTTAGGCCCTTCTTTACATGGAGTTTTGGAAAATTTAGGAGACAATTACCATTTTTGCCACCAGTGATTGCATGCCCACCTCGTCAGAAAAAAAACTTACCGATTTGTTCGATAGGACCATTTCCTATCTCCGTGTCTCTTTGACCGATCAATGCAACCTGCGTTGTGTATACTGTACCCCAGCGCCGTTGTCAAAGCTCAACCATGGAGAACTCCTCACTTATGAGGAGCTGCTGCGGGTCATTGGTATCTGTGTTGATCTTGGCATCAAAAAGGTTCGACTTACCGGTGGCGAGCCCCTGGTGAGGAAGAATATCGGTTATTTTATCGAAGGCCTGTCACGTATTTCCGGTCTTGAAGATATACGCTTGACAACCAATGGTGTCTATCTGGAAAAATATTGTGACCGGCTCTATGGGGCAGGCGTCCGCAAGCTTAATATCAGCCTCGATACCCTGCGGCCCGAGCGTTTTAAAGAAATAACAGGTGTAGATTGTTTTGATCAGGTCTGGAAAGGCATAGAGATGGCCTGCCAGAAGGGCTTTTCTCCGGTAAAGATCAATATGGTGGCAATGCGTGGCGTTAACGACGATGAGCTTGTTGATTTTGCCAGGCTTTCTTTGCAGAGATCTCTTCAGGTGCGTTATATCGAATTCATGCCCATTGGCAACTCAGCGGTATGGGGCAAGGATAAGTATATTCCTTCTTCGGAAATTATGGAAAAACTCAAGGTGCTCGGAGAACTTGAGCCTGTTGCCATGCGGCATATGGATGGACCGGCCAAGGTCTATAAGATCCCGGGGAGCAAGGGCACTATCGGTTTTATCAGTCCCCTGAGTCACAAGTTTTGCGAGAAGTGCAACCGCCTCAGGCTGACCTCTGAAGGTAAGCTGCGCTCCTGCCTGTTGTCTGATAAGGAAAATGACCTTAAAGAATTATTGCGCTCTGGCGCCAGTGATGAGCAAATTGCTGAGCGGGTCATTGAGACCATCGTCGCCAAGCCCCAAGGGCACAAGGTGGCCGAAGGCGACAATTGTCATGGCCGTATGTCACGCATCGGCGGCTGATTCCCGGGCCTGGGGATAAGAGCCCAACCACTCAAAATAGGAACTGGACTCCTGCAGACGTTCGCACGCCTCCTTGATGACGCCATCGTTCATGTGGCCGAGCATATCAATAAAAAAGAGATACTTGCCGGGCTCACTCTTCACCGGCCTTGACTCAATCCTGGTCAGGTTGATGTTTCTTCGGGCCAGGATGGTCAGGGTGTCGTTCAAGGCCCCTGGTTTGTCGAGTAAGCCCACCAGCAGCGATGTCTTGTCGCGACCGCTCGCTGATGGTGATTCTTTGCCGATGAGGACGAAGCGGGTGGTGTTGCCGCGATAATCCTCGATTCCCTTGGTGACGACCTGTAGCTGGTAGGTCTTGATGGCCAGCGAGCTGGCAATGGCAGCCACGGAGTGGTCCTTGGCAGCCATCTGGGCGGCCACACCTGTGGAGAAAACATTCTGGCAAGGGACGTCAGGCAGGTTCTTTTTCAGCCACTCCCGGCATTGGGCCAGGGGCTGGGAATGGGATACCACCGTCTTGATATCGTCTTTGTTGCCGGAGAAATTCACAAGGTTATGGGTGATGGGCAGAAACTCCTCGCCGCAGATCTGGACCTTGCATTTTATAAAAGAGTCCAGGGTTGAGGTCACGGAACCTTCTATGGAATTCTCCAGGGGAACAATGCCGTAGTCGACGCGGCCCCGTTCAACCTCGAAGAAAATATCCTCGATGGTCTGAATGGCCCGGTAGTCGGCGGTCTGGCCGAAATATTTAACTGCAGCCAGGTGGGAAAAGGTAGCCTCTGGGCCGAGATAGGCCACTTCTGTTGATTTTTGCGACAGGCGGCAGGTGGTAATGATCTCGTGAAAGATACTAAAGAGGGCGTCGTCGGGGAACCGTTTGTTGTTGTCCCTTGTGAGACGGTCGTAAATCTGGCGTTCACGAAGCGGATCCCATTTTGCCCGGTTTCCCTTTGATTTCAGCAGGCCAATTTCTTTGGCGCAGCTCAGGCGTTCTATCAAAAGCCCTAAAATGGTATCGTCAATTTCGTCAATGCGATTACGGACTTTACCTAAGTCGACCTTGTTATCTTCAGACATAATTTTCGCTGGCAAGTAAGTTTGTAAGAGAATTCGTAATGTTACATCTCACTTAATTAAAAAGGCACAGAAAATAAAGGAAATTCCGCTGGCGTCTTCCTGAATTTGCAGAAAACCAGTGGGGGTAAATCAAGGTTTTATGGGCTTAGGGTGGCGCTTCCTAAGCTGTAGACCTTTTTTTCTAATTAGTTGAAAACAGAGTTCTATTGTTTTAGTTTGGATAAAATAACATGAAATATTATACTATTATACACTCTGCCTCCCTGCTTCAACTATCAGTGCACTGCTCAGAAAAGCTTGTTTGCTGTCAAGCACGAAGAGCAGCATTGTTCGATTCTGTTTTTTGACAAATACCCTTGAGCATCTGGCGACAGAGACTCACGGGCAAGTAAGTGTTGGTCCGGCTATGAAAATTAAAAACTGGATGCAGTTAGAACCTGTAACCATCGACCGGCAGGCCCTTTTGCAGGATGCCTCGGCATTGATGAAGGAATATGGCATCCGTCATCTTCCTGTTATCGATGATGATGAGAATATGGTCGGCTTCATAACCGAAAGTGACCTCCGTCATTTCTCTTTTCCCTCTATGGTTGAGGATATACCTGTTCATCAGGTGATGGTTCTTAATCCCATAACTGTTAATCCTAATGCCAGTATTGAGACAGCTGCTCGCCTGATCCATGACTACAAGATTGGCGGTCTGCCGGTTTTGGACAAGAAGAAGCTGGTCGGCATCATCACCCTTTCCGATATTCTCGCCGCCTTTATCGAGGTTATGGGGCTTCTGAAAAAATCCACCCGACTTGATGTCATAGTGAGCAAGAAGGGTGGGGTTGAAGATGTTACCCGGATCATCAAGGAAAATAAGGGGGAGATCGTCAGTGTGGCCCAAGAGAGTCAATCTTCTCGTCGCAAGGTCCACTATTTCCGCCTGGAAAAATGTGATGTTGAACCTATAGTCGCGGCCCTTGAGAAGAGTGGCCATAAGGTTGTTTCAGTTATGGAGTAGGCTCAAAATCTGTTTATCTGGGCCTTGGCTTGTAAGATAGTGTTTTAATTTCTTGAAAAATAACAGTAAGTCATTATAGAAGATAAGCCCGCCAAGGTTATTACCATGGTGGGTTTTATCGTTGAAACATGACATTCTTATTAGGACTGAAAATATGACAAAGAAGGCTTTTAAGGTTGAAAAGACCTATGAAGAGATAAACGCCCGGATCAAGGCTGGTGAGGCCGTGGTTGTCACTGCTGAAGAGATGGTAGGTATCGTTAAAAAACATGGCCCTGAAGAAGCGGCCCGTAAGGTGGATGTTGTGACCACCGGCACCTTTTCTCCCATGTGTTCTTCCGGTGCCCTGATTAATTTTGGCCATACCAATCCAACCATCAAGGCCTCACGGGTCTGGTTTAATAATGTTATGGCCTATGCAGGGCTGGCAGCGGTTGATGTTTACCTCGGTGCTGCCGAGGTTGCTGAGGACGACCCCCTGAACAAGGTCTTCCCTGGCAGTTTTCGGTATGGCGGCGGTCATGTCATTGAGGACCTGGTCGCCGGCAAGAAGGTGAAGCTCAAGGCCATTGGCTATGGGACCGACTGCTATCCCTCCACCGAGGCAGAAAAAGAGGTGACCTTGGCTGACCTCCCCTATGCCATGCTGCTCAATCCGCGCAATTGTTACCAGAATTATAATTGTGCCGTGAACCTATCTGATAAGCCTATTTATACCTATATGGGCACACTGCTTGCCAAGGGCAAGAATGCTAACTTCTGCAGTGCCGGCGAATTAAGCCCTCTTTTTAATGATCCTTTATACAAGACGATAGGCTTGGGAACCCGTATCTTCCTGGGCGGCACGGTTGGTTATGTCACCTGGCACGGGACCCAGCATAATCCCAATGCCCCTCGCCTTGACAACGGCACCCCGAAAAAACCAGCGGGTACCCTTATGCTCCAAGGTGACATGAAGAAGATGTCTGCCGAGTGGCTGAAGGGCATATCTATGCAGGGCTATGGCACCACCATGGCCGTGGGTGTTGGTGTGCCTATTCCCATTCTTAATGAGGAGATGGCCGCCTTTACCGGTGTTTCCGACGAGGAATTGTTTACCCAGGTTGTTGACTATTCTTACGACTACTCCCATGGCGTAGCCCGCAATTATGGTGAGGTTTCTTACGCGCAGCTGAAAAGCGGTGAAATTGAGGTGAACGGTAAGATGGTAAAGACAGCGCCGCTCTCCAGTATGGTCAAGGCCAGGGAGATTGCCAATATTCTCAAGGATTGGATTTTGAAGGGTGAATTTCTCTTAGAAGAACCCATTGAAACTCTGCCCAATAAGTAGCCAACATTTGTAGTGAACAAGGAATTACAGTCATACGTCTCTGCCCTGGAAAAGTGGTTTGCGGCCCACAAGAAGGTCGCGGTCGCTTTTTCGGGAGGCGTTGACAGTTCATTGCTGTTGTTTCTCGGTACCCGGGTGCTTGGCCCCCATTGCCTCGGCCTCTTTGCCCAGACTCCGCTCATGTCAGAGTATCAAGTGACTGGAGCCCAGAAATTTGCTGGGCACCATAATCTCGTCTATGAGGAGAGGAAATTCTCCCCCTTTCATCTTCCTGGTTTTTCTGAAAACGACAGTGAGCGCTGCTATATCTGCAAGAAAGGCCTCTATGAAGACCTTAAGGCCTCTCTGGCGCCTGGCTGGCATCTTGCCGACGGTACCAATGTCGATGATACCTCTGATGACCGTCCCGGCTTTCAGGCTATAGGTGAGCTCAAAGTTGCTACACCCTACTTGGTGTGCGGGCTTGGCAAGAGAGAGATCCGTAGCATAAGTCGAGCCCTTGGTCTGTCAACCTGGAACAAACCAAGTGACTCCTGTCTGGCTACCCGTATCCCCAGGGATACCCCTATCACTGAACACCGCTTGCAGCAGGTGGAAATCGCTGAAGCAGCCTTACGCCATCTCGGTTTTGAGGGTATGCGGGCCCAGCCCAAGGATGATAAAATCCTCCTGACATTTAAGGAGGGTGATTTAGAGCGCGCTTTGACCCCTGAAATGCGTAAAAAAATACAAAAAACACTAGCGGGGCACAGTTTTTCAAAAGTTTTTCTTGATCTTTCTGAACGACC
>JBFFIS010000046.1:0-11283 GCA_041556375.1 Desulfurivibrionaceae bacterium
AACAGTTTGGCCACCAGGAAAGAGCGGATAGTCAGAGGGGCGGCGGCAATGAGATAAAAGGCGGCCCCTTCGCCGGCACTGGCGGGATAGACAAAGCGAGCGGCCAGGGAGCTTGCCATAAAGGCCACCAGGCCGATGTTGAGGAAGGCGATGATGTTGGTCAGATACTCGGTGGGCATGGGGGCGCGTTCCACTGGCAGGACCGTAAAGTTGTAGAGATAGACGACAATCAGGGCGGCAATCATAAAGAGCTGGGACCACTCGGTGGAGTCGCGCAGGAAGACCTTGCTCTCCTTGAGCATCAGCCAGCGCCAGACCCCGGGCCGGTAAGGGCCGGCCTTGGAGAAGCCATGGAAGCCGCCGAAGGACTCCTGGCTCTTGGAAAAACCAGCGGCAAACCAGCGCCCCATGGCCCATTCCCCTATGGCGTAAAGAGCCATGGGCGTCACCACGATGAGGGCGATGAGCAGCCAGTCAATGTCGCGGTCAACCAGATAGCCGGAGAGGAGATTGGCGGCCCAGGAGGGCGGCATAATCGACGAGGTCGGCCGGGAGATGGCGGAGAGGTAGTCGATGAACTGGCCGAAGCGCTCGGGATCGACCATCTCTTCGGGGCGCAGCATGCGGAAGACCACATAGATAAAGATACCGAAGCACAGCGACAGGTAGACGACAATATCCTTGGTGCGCCGGGCCGGAAAGAGGTTGACCAGGACCACGGTGAGCGCCATGCCGATAGCGGTGGCCGTGAGCGGCACGGTCAGGGCGCAGAGCAGCAGCAGGGGCCAGAACAGAGGGCCGGCGCCAAAGACCCTGCCGTAGGCCCCGAAAACCGGGATGGAGAAGGCCATCATCATCCACGAGGTGTAGATGGTGGTGGTCAGATAGCGCATGAAGTAGAGGTCGGCGGGGGCCACCGGGGCGGCAAAGACAATCTCATTGTCCTGGGAGAGGTAGAGGGCCGAGACCCCTGACACCATGCAGGAGAAGACCAGCATGGCAAAGAGCATGAGCCAGGCCATCTGCAGGAGCTTGAGGCTGAGGATGATGCCCAGCTCATTCTGGGCATGGAAATAGGTGATGGTGCGCAGGCTGACCAGGTACATCGCCAGACAGATTATCAGGCCAAAGACAGCGAGGCTGACACTCTTGGCCGGAAAGACGCCGGCCGGAAAAAAACGGTTGCGGCTCCCTTGCAGAAAGGGGATGAGCAGGGCCGTTTTCTTCATCGGGCCTCTCCCTTCAGGGCCTTGACCACCTCCTGGAGCTCGTAGGCGCCGGTAAGTTCCAGGAAGATCTCTTCCAGTCCGGAGTCGTCCATTTTGGCCTGTTGCCGCAGGGTTGTCAGTGAGCCCAGGCAGCGCAGGCGGCCTTGGACAATAATGGCGATGGTGTCGCAGAGTTCCTCGGCAATCTCCAGGGAATGGGTGGAGAGAAAGATGGCTCGGCCCTTGGCGGCCTGCTCCTTGAAAAGCCCTTTGACCAGGCGGGCACTCTTGGGGTCGAGGCCCACCATGGGCTCGTCAACGACGATAAGGGGCGAGTCGAGCATAAAGGCCGAGGTCATGATCAGCTTCTGGCGCATGCCGTGGGAGTAACTCTCCACCAGGTGATGCTGCCACTCCTCCAGGTCAAAGAGTTTGAGGTAACGGGCACTGGTGGCAAACTGCTCGGCACTGAGGTCGTAGAGGCTGGCCATGAACTGCAGGAATTCATGGCCGGTGAGTTTGTCATAGAGGTAGGGGCGGTCAGGGATATAGCCGGTGATCTTTTTGCAGGCCAAGGGCGCCTTGGCCATGGCATGGCCGCCGATGGTGATGGTGCCGTGGTCGGGCTGGAGGAGACCGGCCAGCATCTTGATAGTGGTGGTCTTGCCGGCGCCGTTTGGTCCCAGGAAGCCGAAGATGGTTCCCGCCTGGACGCTGAAGCTGACCTCGTCGACGGCATGGAAATCACCGAACTTTTTCACCAGGTCGCTGACGGCCAGGATTGGTTGGTTGTCATTCATAGCTTGTCTGCTTCAGGACAATACGCCCTGATTGTGTCCTTGTCTTGTCTGTCGTCATTGCCGCCTGGCCGCAATGACCTGCTGGTTATCCTGTCTGTAGTGAAAAAGAGAGCTTACCTGGTTTGCTTGTCCTCATCATCTAAAACGGCAATCTCCAGGTTGCCGAGCAGGCTGCCGATGCGGAGCTGTTCACTGGTTTCGCCAACGACAAAGCGGATATGGGAGAGGTCGGCGGGGAGCTGATTGCGGCTGCTGTCCACCGACAGCCAGCCCTGAGGGGTACAGATCTCGTTCCATGCATGGTAGTAAAAGCGGCCCTCATGGAGCATGACTCCGGCGGCAATGCGGCTCGGCAGTTTGGCGGCTCGGGCCAGGGCCGCCAACAGTACGGCGTGTTCGTTGCAGTCTCCCTGGCGGGTCGCCAAGGTGGTGAGGGCATCGGGCAGGCCGATCACCGGCCGCTTGTCGAGGTTGGCATAGACCCAGGTGGCCAGGGCCCTGATTTGCTCCAGGGGCTTATTTTTGTCCTTGGTGATGTCGGCGGCCAGGTCGGTTACCTCCGGAGCCTCGCTCTGGACGTAGGGGGTGGCGGCCAGGTACTCTATCTCTTCGCCGCAGCTGCCAAGGCCTGCACTCCCCTCGTTGTGCACCGTAACCACAGAAGCGCTAAACTCCTGCCTGCCGCCGCTCAGGTCAAAATCTCCCTCCCTCGGCAGGCCGAGCCGGTAGCGCACCTGTCGACTGGTGGTGAGGTTGGGCAGGCGGCCCTGGTAATCAACGGCCACCGCCGCCAGTAGGTCATCGCTGGCGCCCTTAATATCCATGGCCTTGAACTTGGGTTCAGCCAGAAAGACGAAGCCTGCCGGCGACTCTTCCTTAATGACCTTGCCCCGGTCATCAAGCCAGAAGTTGACCTTGATGCCGCTGACCAGCTCCTGGAAATGATGGAGGTCGTGGATCACCCTCTTGATGAGGATTTTTTCGCGGCCCTGGTAAGTGATGATAGACTCCTTGCCTGTCAGGGTAAGGGGGTCAAAGGAGGGTAGGCGTATTTTGTCGCCCTTTTTAAGGCCGAGCTTCAGAAGGTGGCCGCGCTGGTTCATGGCAAAATAGGGGGGACGCTCCAGACTGATGCGGTCTTTGATGCGCCCTTTGCCTGAGTCCATGGAAAAATCGATACTGCTGCCGGTCACCGTGCCTTGGCTGGTCATGCTGTAAAAGGGCGAGGTCAGGGAAAATTCAAAGCTTTTGAGCAGGAAGGCGGGGGAGAGCCGGGCCGTCCCTGCCAGGCGCACCGGATGTTCAGAGCCGAGGATCTGCAGGCGCAGGATGCCCTCCTGGTCAACCTGTACGGTCTCGGCATCGGCATCGGCCTGGGTCCGGGTCATGACGTAGCCCATGCGCTGCTTGTTGAAATAGACGCCCATATAACTTTCCTGCCTGCCCCGGGCGACAATCTCCTCTTGGCGCAGGTCGACCTCGCGGATGAAGAAGTCGCGGCCCAAGAGGACGGCAAGCAGGCCGAGCCAGATAATGACGATGACAGCGCGCCAGGGCAGGGGATGGGGATGGGGGGAAGACATGGACGCTGTTATTTCAACTCAATACGATAGGTTGCCATTTTGATGTGACTGCCCTTGCAGCGGGGGCAGCGGCCGGGGCGTTGCAGGCGTTTGCGGTCCTTAAAACTATAACCGCACCCTAGGCAGATGTAGGGTGAAACAAGGAGTTTCTTACCCTCTGCGCCCAGGGTGCGGATGATGTGCTCCAGGTGGCCAGGAACCTCTTTTTCGCCAACACCCACGGCCTGGGAGATCTCCAGGGCATTGAGCTCCTCCTCGCTCAGGAGGTCCATGATCTGTTGGCGAAGCGAGCGTTGGGGCATGGTTACATTCTTATTTTGGCCTCGGTCTTTTCCGGATGCTTCTCCAGGTGGGCATAGCGGTTGAGGGCGGTATCGGTAAAACGGCTCAGGACATTGGGGAGGTCCGAGTTATTCCAGATCTCGGTGAATGCCGGTGAGGCGAGGAGACGGTCGCTTAGGACAAACTTGTCGTCGTTGCCCGGTTTCAGCATGATATCTTCAAATTCCAGGTCGAATTCACCGTCAAAGGCCTTGTCAAGAAGGGCAAGGCTGGTGCGGACGTAGTATGTTTTAACGTCCTCAGAGGATTCGGCATTGTTGATCTTTTGCCGGAAATCGGGCAGCAACTCCTTTTCGAACTTGGTAAACGACAGCTGTCTACTCATGATGTTTCTCCTCTTTTAAGATGAGACCGCCTGTGAAATTTGTTTTTCAGGCAGCCAAAAGGGCATAGTCCGTCCTATTGTTTTTTTATAAGGCCCCCAGGCAGGCAGAAGTCGCGGCCACCCAGGTGATGAAGGGTCTGGGCCTCGGTTTTTTCCACCAGCAGGCGGTCGTCAAAGAGATCCGGTTTGACCCAGACGGCGACAACCTCACCCACCATAAGGGTGTGATCGCCGACACTGGGATGATCGGTCAGCCGACACTCAATGGCGCCGATGGCCTCACCTATGAGGGGCGCCTTGACCTCCTTGCCGGCAATAGCGGTGAGTTTGCACAGTGAGAATTTGTCGAGGTCATGGCCGTGTTTGGTGCCGCAGCACCAGAGAGCCTCGAGCAGGGAACTGCCCGGCACGTTGACGACGAATTCGCCGCTGTTGATAATCAGGTCATGGCTGCAGCGGCTGGGGCCGATGGCCACCGCCAACATGGGGGGCGTATGGCTTGCCGGCATGGCCCAAGCGGCGGTCATGATATTGCTCTTGTCGCCATGGCGGCAGCTTACCAGGATTGTGGGGCCATGATTGATAAGGCGGTTGGCCCGGCCGAGGGGGAGTTCTTTGAAGGTCATGGTCAGCCTATATTGGGCATCAGGGTCCACTTGATAAACCAGGTCTGGGCCTCCGGTTCCTGGTCAAGGCAGACGATACCGCTGTTTTGAAATTTAAATACCCGGTGTTCCGGGCTGCCGGTGGTAAGCAGGGACGTCAGCCGTTCCATAAAGGGCAGGTGGCCCACCAGCATGAGCTCGTCGCTGCTGGCAAGACTGGCAGCGAGTTGGCTGACATCGTCCATGGGCAGGAGGCCAGGCCTTTGCTCGACGCCGCTGGAAGGTTTAAGGGCGGCGGCCATGAGTTCGGCGGTCTGCTGGGCCCTTTTTTTGGGGCTGTGGTGGATGGTTTTTATCTGAACCTTATAGCCTTCGGCCACTGTCGCCACCCTTTGGGTTGCGGCTTTGCCCTTTGCTGACAGGCCCTGCTCCGGGTCTTCATCCTTGCTCAGGCTCAGGCCATGTTGAACCAGATAGAGTGCCATGTGCTGCTCCTCTTTTCTTTGGGGTGATTTTTAAATTTTGGCATAGTTGGCCTCTAAAAGTCTAGTGCTGATTGATGGCTGAGATAAGAATCATACAGCGCGTTGCGATAGCGCCGCTAGCATGAGCTAAAGCGCTGGTATGGGCCACAAAAGTGATGAGTGCCAGTCCTTTTGGCACCGGTTGACAAAAAAAGCCAGGAGTAATAAGTAAAAAAATCCAGGTGAAGAGGAGACCTCCCTCATCCATGGCAGTGGTCTCAATAGTGAATTGTCGGCAAGGCCTTGTCCTTTGTTGACCAGTCGTTGATTTGTGGTATGGCACGGAGTACGCAGGCGGCCAAACAAGGGGTGCGCCGTAAAAAACAAGGAGCAGGGTCCGGTGGCAATGCGCTTCTGCAGCGGGCCTATGGCCTCCATCGGCAGGGTGAAATTGCCGCGGCCCACAAGGCCTATGAGGCCTTTCTGTCCAGATTTCCCCGCCATGGCGAGGCGATGGGCAATTTTGGCCTGTTACTCCACAGCCAGGGGCAGGTCGAGCGGGCTGTGACCCTCTATCAGCAGGCCATTGAGCTGGCTCCCCGCCAGGATCATCTCTTCTACCATCTCGGCAATGGCCTCCGTCAGCTTGGTCGCCCTCAAGAGGCTATTGCCGCCTATGAACAGGCCCGGGCGCCTGATCAGAATCAGCCAGATCTCCTTGTCGCCCTTGCTTTGGCCCATGGCGATGCCGGCCACCTGGCAGAGGCCCAAGGCTGTTTCGAAACCATTCTGCAACTCAACCCTGACCACAGCCAGGCCTCCTATCACCTTGGTCTGCTTTTCTTTCAACAGGAACAGTTTGCTGAGGCGGCTGCCTGTTTTACCACGGTGTTGGCAGTGGAGCCGGATTATGTCGATGCCTGGTTTAACCTGGGGCTCTGTCATAAGGACCTCGGCCAGAGCGGGCCTGCTCTGGAGTCTTTGCAGCGGGCAGCCAGGCTTGCACCCGACGATGCCGATATTCTCTATAATATCGGTGTGCTGCACAAGGAGCAGGGGGAGATGGCAGCCGCTGAGTCCACATTCCTCCAAGCCCTAGAGGTCGAACCGGCATATGGTATTTGCCTGACCGATCTCGCCATCCTCTACCATAGCGCCAACCGCCTTGACGAGGCCAAGGCCATGTATGAGCGGGCCCTGGAGAGCGGCTATCAAGCCGAGTCCGCCCTTCACATGTTGGCGGCCTTAAATGGTGAGACCACTGACGTCACCCCCCTCCAGCATGTTCGCGATCTCTTTAATAACTATGCCCGATCTTTCGATACGAGCCTGGAGGATGACCTCCACTATAGTGTCCCGGCCCAGCTTGCCGACAGCTTTCAGCAGTTTTCAGAAGAGGGGGAGTTCTCTGCCGGCCTTGATCTGGGCTGCGGTACCGGTTTGGCCGGTCTGGCTTTTCGAGGTAGGGTTCGCCATTTTACCGGAGTTGATGTCTCAGAAAGTATGCTGGCCATGGCAGCGGCAAAAGGGCTTTATGATGAGCTCCACTGCACCGGTATTATCGATTTTCTCCATGGCCGACAGAGCTGTTACGATCTGGCCCTGGCCACCGATGTCTTTGTCTATCTCGGCGCCCTGGAGACTTTTTTTACAGGCATGGAACGCACCCTAAGGCCCGGCGGTTTTCTGCTTTTTTCGGTGGAAAGTTGCGATCACCACTACTGTCTGCGCCAATCCGGGCGGTATGCCCATTCGCCGGCCTATATCGCTCGCCAGGCCAGGCGCTTTCACTTCACCATCGTCCAACAACAGCCCACAGGTATCCGTAAGGAGAGGGGGGAGTGGATTCCTGGTGAGCTCTATATTCTCCAGCGCCACTGAGGTCAGCCTGCTAGGGCTGGCTGTTATCCGGCAGCAGGGCCAGCATCTTGTCGATATGGCTGCCGCGCCAGTAGATTTTGCCGCAGCCTGAGCAGCGGCTGAAATCCTGGTAATATTTGCGGGTCATCGGTTCCAGGAGGTGGATGATCTCTTCCTTGCCGACATCGGTCAGCAGGCTGTTGCACTCCAGGCAGCGGCTGAAGGGCTGCATCTGGTCATGGAGGGCCAGGAGGTTGATGACCTCATGGAGCTGTTTGGTGGGGTCGGTGGCCCGGATAAGCCGGCCGAAATGGACCTTCTTGCGCCTGAGCAGGCCCCGGTCCTTGCTGAGCAGCAGGCGCTGCTCTGTCTCGGCACAGGCGGCCAGGGCATTATCATCCCACCGGGGATGGCTGGCGGCGTCAAAACCGGCCATGCGCAACAGGCGGCCGACCTTGCTGACATTGATGTCAACCAGAAAGCGCAGTCGGGGTAAGGGCTGGGGGCGGAGAAGGCAGGGGCTCAGAACATCCCAGGGGGGGCTTACCGGCCAGATGTCGATATGGCAGGGGCTGTCTACCAGATAGTCAAAATCAACCTCAGCACCCTGCACCAGCAGGCGGCCCACCTCGGTATGGGGCAGACCGAAGGATTCCACCACATCCTTGACGGAAGCGGCCCGACCTGCCGGTATCCCGAGCAGTTTTTGATCCCGCCACCTGCGGCGCAGGAGGGTGGCGAGGTCGCCGTGAAAGGAGAGGGTGATGGCCATGGTCGCGGCTTATAGGGTCATAATGTCAAAGTCGTTAGGGCTTTTTGGCCCCAGCGCCGAGCAGCGCTCTTTCTGCAAGCTATAGTCCTTTGCCGGATCAGAGACTCTCTGTGGTGGCCTGCTAGCGATATCAAGACCGACCTCCCCGGCTAGCCATCACTGTCATTGTTGTGGCCTTTGTCTTTTTTCTCCTCCCCCTCCTTGTCAAAATCCTGGAGGTTTTTGGCAAAGGTCTGCAGGGTGGCCTCAACCCGACCGTTGATCGAGTCGTCGGGGTAGTTGCCCTCTTCGTCCCGCTCGCCGGCCGGCATGCCGGTAAGAAGCTCGACAGCCTCATCGACGCTGTGCACCGCCGTGACGCTGAATGTCCCCTGCTCCATGGCGGCCACCACCTCTTTTTTCAGCATGAGGTGGCGGACATTGCTGGCCGGGATGATGACACCCTGCTCACCGGTAAGGCCCCGGCTGTCGCAGATATCGAAAAAGCCCTCGATCTTTTCGTTGACGCCACCGATGGCCTGAACCTCGCCTTTTTGACTCACCGAGCCGGTGATGGCCAGCGACTGTTTGATGGGGACATCGGCCAGCGACGACAGCAGGGTGCAGAGTTCGGCACAGGAGGCGCTGTCGCCCTCGACGCCGCCGTATGATTGCTCAAAGACCAGGCTGGCCTGAAGGCCTAGGGGGATGGTGCGGGCATAGCGGCTGCTTAAAAAGGAGGAGAGGATCATCACCCCCTTGGAGTGGATGGGGCCGCCCAGCTCCACCTCCCGTTCGATGTCGATGATTTTGCCCTTGCCGGGTCGGGTCAGGGCGGTAATCCGGGTTGGGCAGCCAAAGGAGTCGCGGCCCAGCATCAGGACGGAGAGACCGTTAATCTGGCCGGCCTTGGCGCCGTCCGTGTCGATATAGCGGATGTTGTGTTCCATGGCCTCGAAAAAACGGTCCTTGATGCGGCCGCCCCGTCTTTTGCTGGCCATAATGGCCTTTTCGACATCGCTATCTTCAATGGTTTTCTTCTTGTCTTTTCGGGCCAGATAGTCGGCCTCCTGCATCAGGTCGGCAAAATCACGGATGCGCAGCGACAGCTTTTCGCGGTCGCCGGCCTCACGGGTCGCCTGTTCGATGAGGCGGGCCACGGCTGTGCGGTGCAGGGGCAGGAGCTCTTTGTCCTTGGCCAGGCGGGAAATGAGGGTGGCATAGAGGTGCTGGCTCTCCTTGTTGCGTTCCATGTCGTTTTCAAAATCGGCCTGAACCTTGAAGAGCGAGATGAATTCCGGATCATAGGCGTTGAGGAGATAGTAGATTAAGGGCTCGCCAATGAGCACCACCTTGATGTCGAGCTCCACGGCCTCCGGCTCTAAAGAGACGGTGCTCATTAATCCCAGGAGCCGTTCCACCGGTTCAATATGGATCTTCCTGGAGCGCAGGGTCCTTTTTAGGCCCTCATAGGCAAAAGGCTGCATGAGCAGTCTTCTGGCGTCAAGGATGAGATACCCATGGTTGGCCTGGTGGAGGGAGCCGGGCTTGATCAGGGTGAAGTTGGTGGTCAGCACCCCCATCCTGGCCTGGTGTTCAATGCGGCCATGGAGATTCTGGTAGGTGGGCAGGTCTTCATAGATGACCGGTGAGCCATGGTTATTGTCGTGGCTGATCAGGACATTGACCTCATACTGGTCAAAGGAAGGCGGATGGGCGCCGCCAATGGCGACAATAAAAGGGTTTTGGCCATCCTGGGTCTCACCGATGAAATCATCCACCCGCTCGGTGATGTCCTCTTCGACATCGTCAAGATAGTGGAGGACCTTGTCATTGTCCTTATACTTGGCCTTGAGGGTCTCGATGAAAGAGGAGGCTGCCTGTCGGGCCGTGTCTTTTTTGAGTTTACGGTTTTGTTCTTCGTTCTCCCTCTTCCAGACGCTGATCTGGTGAATGGCCTCCTGGAGGATGGTTTGCAGGTTTTCAATGGTCTCTTCGATCTTTTTTTGGACTTCGGGCGGTAGTTTGCGGAACTCCTCGATACTGAGGGACTCGCCTTTACCGTCGGTGGGTGAGAAGCGAAAGCCCTGCTCGGTGCGGGAGACGGCAATGCTCTGCTTTTCTGCCTTTGTTTCCACCTCGTGGTAGAGATCCTCGATTTTCTGGGAGAGCAGATCATTGATGGCCTTGCGCCGTACCCGGTAGTCATCCCCTTCAAAAATGGCCGGGATGGTGGTCTTCAGGGTGTCGATGAGCTCAAAGATTTCACCCTTGAAGACCTGACCTTGGCTGGGGGGGAGCTCCAGGGCCAGGGGTTTATGGGGCTGGTGAAAATTATGGACATAGCACCAATCGCTGGGGGTCGCCTCCTTGCTGGCTTTCTCATGGAGAAAGGATTCAACCACGGTGTGGCGGCCAGAACCCTCCGGGCCGATGACAAAGAGATTAAAGCCCTGCTGCTGCATGCCGATGCCGAAATCAACGGCCTCAAGGGCCCGGTCCTGGCCGATAAAATGGGAAAGCTCCTCCACCTCCTCGGTGGTCTCAAAGGAAAAGCTGTCCGGGTCACAACGGTGATAGGCCTCTGCCGGGCTGATCTTGTGGATGGTCATTGGTTCTCCTGATTTTGAAGTTTGGCGACTGCCTGTTCCCGCATCTTGAATTTTTGGATCTTGCCGGTGACGGTGAGGGGGAACTCAGCCACCAGCCAGATATGCTTGGGGATTTTATAGTGGGCCAGCTTGTCGCGGCAATAATCTTGGAGCTCTTTGGGCGCTGGTGGTTCCATGCCGCTGTGGACACTGACCCAGGCCATGATTTCTTCGCCCCAGTAGTCGTCTGGGATACCGATCACCGCCACCTGGGCCACGGCCGGGTGGTTGAAGAGCACCTCTTCGATCTCAGCCGGGTAGATATTTTCGCCGCCGCGGATGATCATGTCCTTGAGGCGGCCGGTGATGGCCACATAGCCTTCGGCGTCCATGGTGCCGAGGTCGCCGGAGTGGAGCCAGCCCTCGCTGTCGATGGCCTGTTCTGTGGCCTGTGGATCGTTGTAATAACCCTTCATTAGGTGATAGCCGCGAAAACAGATCTCGCCGACCTGACCGATGGTAACGGTGTCGCCGCGTGCCACATCAATGATCTTGACCTCCTGGTGGGGCAGGTTGCGGCCCACGGTGAGGGTGCGTTGCGCAAAGCTGTCATTCGGTCTGGTCAGGTGGGTCAGCGGTGAGGCCTCGGTCTGGCCGTAGCCGATGATGATCTCCGGGCAGTGCATGTCACTCATCACCCGTTTCATCAGGGCCGGCGGGCAGGGGGCGCCGGCCATAATGCCGGTGCGTAGGC
>JBFFIS010000047.1:0-11256 GCA_041556375.1 Desulfurivibrionaceae bacterium
CCTTGTTGTGGATCACCGGATGCATGAAGTCATATTTGGAGAAGTCGCGTTCCTCAATGCGACCATCGGCCTCGGCCTGGGCATAGTAGCGCGTTCCAGGCAGCGGCGTGGTCAGGGTCATGACCAGAAAGTCGCCGATCTGGGCGGCGAACTTGTAAATGGTCTGCAGGGTTTCTTCGGTGTCGTCGACATCGCCGAACATGACATTGGTCATCACCATGATGCCGTGGGAGCGCAGCAGCTCGGCTGCCTCTCTGATCTGCTCGACGTTCTGGTTCTTGGTATAGTTCTTCAGGGTCTCGGGAGTGATCGATTCCACCCCGAGCATGACCTCGTAGAGCCCCAGTTTTCTGTATTCAGGCAGCAGATCGCGGTCGCGGAGGATGTCCTTGATGCGCGACTGAAACCAGAAGTCGCACTTGAGGTCGGATGAACCCAGAGATTCCAGGAAGGATTCGTTGCGCTCCCGGTTCTGGTTAAAGGAGTTTTCGTTAAAGACAAAGAGCGACTTGCCAAATTTCTTATTTAGCATCTCCATCTCTTTGACCACCATGGGGCCGCTGCGGCCGCGCCAGTTTGCCTGCCAGAGCTGGGACTCGGAGCAGTAGGAGCAGTGGTCGCCACAGCCGCGGCTGGTGGAGATACCCACGGCCCGTCGGCCCATACCGTGCAGGTAATAGGTGGGGTTGTCCATGTCCATTAGGTGGTAGCCCGGCATGGGCAGGCTGTCGAGGTCGGCAATCAGGGGGCGAGAGTCATTGCAGACGATCTCGCCATCCTTTCTGTAAGCCACCCCGGCGATGTCGCAGCCCTCTTTGGCTGCCGGCAGGTTGTCAAGGAGTTCGACAAAGGTCTTCTCACCCTCGCCCATGACGATAAAGTCGACCTCCGGGGCCTGATCGAACATCACCTGGTAATTGAGAGTGAAGTGACCGCCACCACCGATAATGGTGGCCTCTGGCAGGGTGCGGCGCACCAGACGGGCGGCGTGGATGGCATCCTTATGGAAGGTGGCGGCCTGACTGGTGATGCCGACAACATCGTAGTTGCCTTGGCGCAGGCGATTCTCGAGATCGGTCCAGGGCTGAGCAAGGGTGGTGGAGTCGATAACCTCGATATCATAGCCCTCGCGCTCCATATAGGCGCCCAGGGCCATAAGACCAGGGGACGGCATCCACATCCGCAGGGCGGCAAAAATCTGATGGGGTGGGTCAAGCAGTAGTATCTTCACAGCTAAAACGACTCCAATAATCAAAGAAATGATAAAATTGATCAGGATGACGGCGGATATTTCTTTCAAATATCGTCGCCAATTCCTGGGTTTTGTCGGCTATTAAGGCATTATTGTCGATGCCTGGCGTACGCCTTACCTCGAGGGGCTTCTCCATCCAGGCCCGATAGCAGCCATCGGCTCGGCGGATAATAAAGACCGGGATCACCGGCGCTCCGGTAGCCTGGGCCAGGGCCATGACACCTGAAGGAAAATACACCTTTTTACCAAAAAAGGTAACCGCCGACTTTTTACCGCCCTCAAAGCGGTCGCCGAGCATGGCGATTACCTTATTGGCTTTGAGCAGCCGCGCCATCTTGAGGATGGTGCCGTTGTCCTCCGGATCAATATGGATGGTCTTGATCCCCAGGCTGCCGCGCACCGTATCGCGGTAATCCTGAACCTCCTCCTCCTGGTCCTTCAGGGTCAAGGCATGAATGGGGCTGCCGCGCAGGGCAAAGGTGACGCCGCCCAGCTCCCAGTTGCCAAGATGGGGCGTGATCAGAATAGCGCCGTTGCCCTGGCTCAGGGCCCCTTCGATGTACTCCGTGCCGATCTCTTCGGCCACCGTATTTCGATAATTGTCCTTGGTCATTCGGTGAATGAGGACGTAGTCCCGCAGGTACCAGCCGTAATTGGCAAAGAGGCGGCGTACCGTCTTTTTTACCTTGGGGTGATCTGCCGGCAGGTCAAGAATGGTTGCCGTGTTTTTAAGCAGCGGCAGGCGTTTACTTGTCCAGAGCCGGTAGTAAAAATAACTGACCACATGGTTCTGAATACGCTGCCACCAGAGGGGCATCAGGCGGGCGTAGAAATAGGTAAGAAAGAGGTAGAGTTTGCGGGGGATGAGCATTATTTTGTGCTGATAATATTGGCGGCGAAACAGCCGGATAGGGCGCTGCCGACTATGCCGTGGGCCGGGCGGTTATAATGGCCAATCCACAGAAGGTTGTCAAGTTTGGTGGTAAGCGGCGGCCGGCCCGGCCCCACCTGGCCCAGGGCGGAATCAAAGCCGTACATGGCCCCTTCTTCATTGCCGGTGCGGTCAAGGAGAACCTGGGGCGTGGCCTGGACAGTAAAGAGGCTGCTGGCCGCGAGATCCAATCCTGTTTTTTCTTTAATAATCTCAAAGATATCCCCTTGGAGCTTGTCGATACTCTCCTGGCTGGGGAATTCTTCAGCAAAGACCGAGGCCATGGGGGCATGGACCAGTATCTTCATGGCATGATGGCCAGCTGGGGCCAGGTCAGGGTCGAGCAGTGAGGGTGCGGTAATAACGACATGCAGGCCGTTTTTATAAATACCCTTGGCAAGGGCCTGGGCCTCAAGCTCGGCATCGGCACTGGTGTGCAGCGACACGAAGTAGGGCCAGTCATCGGGGAGGGCCTGGGCTGGCAGGGCCACGTAAAAGAGCAAGGCCGAGGGCGAGACGGTATAGCGCCCCAGGTCAAAGACCTTACCGTAAAGCTGGGCCTCGCCTTGCAGCATGGCCTGGCCGTGGAAGGGGTTCATGGCGCCGATGAACCAGTCGGCCTCATACACCGTGTCGTCGTGGCTGACCACGGCCTGGACCTCTTGGCCGTTGTTTCTGATCGCCTTGATTTCCTGGCCGAGGTGTATAGTGCCGCCATTGTCGACGATGGTCTGGCGCAGCATATCACTGACCTGCACCATACCGCCCTTGGGATAGAAGACCCCGTCCTTTAAAACCTTGGCCCACAGCACGGCCACAAAGATATAGGAGAGCTGGCTGGGGGGCAGGGTGGTGGGCAGGGCGGAAAGGGCGTGGATGATGTCGGGCTGGCCCTTGAAAAAACGATTTAAGATGGTGCCGTGGGAGTGGCGGGCACAGCGAAACAGGGTAGGGTAGAGCAGCGGCAACAATGCCTTCTTCCACAGGGGCGCCTTTTCAAAGGCTAGAAATTGGCGGCCCAGCTTTGTGGTGAGCTTGCTGTAGGCTGTTAAGGACTCTTTTTGTTCGGGGAAACGGGCGGCCAGGGATGCAACATAGGCGGCCGGATTGCGGTAATCAAGCTGGATTTCAAAACCGGGGTAGATATTGCGGATGGCCGGGATGGTCAGGAAATCGAGTTTTGTGTCAAGGCCAAGCTCCGTGAAGATCCCGTGGAACTCACTGCCCGGTTTGCAGGCGGCCAGAAAGGCGCCGGTGGCGTCGAAATAAAAACCGTCCCGCCAGAAACCGGTAACATAGCCCCCGGTCTTTTCCTCTTTTTCTAAAAGGGTGACGTGCAGGCCGCGCTTGCTCAATAGGGCCGCAGCGGTGAGGCCGGCCATGCCACCGCCCATGATGATCACAGATTTCTTAGCCACGGGAACCTCGCAACTGCAGCAGGGCGGAAAGGGTAACGACCGAGTAGATGAAGCAACTGGAGACGCCGATGATGGTCAGCATGCCCATGGAGGACAGGACATGATACTGGGCCAGGGCCAGGGAGCCGAAGCCCAGGCAGGTGGTTAGGGTGGTCAGCAGGATGGAACGGCCGGTGGAGGTCAGGGTTTGGCCGATATCACCGGTCTCACGGAAACGATCGATGATATGGATACCATCATCAAGGCCGATGCCGATGAGGATGGGGATGATGATGAAGTTAATCAGGTTAATGGATATCCCCAGGTAGCCCATGAGGCCGGCCGTGGTGGTCAGGGCCAGAGCGGTGGGCAGCAGGGCCATGATGGTTTTCTTCAGACTCCTGAAAAAGATGAGGAGGATCACCACCACCAGCCCGGTGGCCAAGAGCACTGTTTTCAGCAAGCCGGCCTTGGCCGAATCCATCAGGCTTCCCAGGGCCCGGTCCAGACTGACCACCAAGATGGCCTGGTCATAGGTTGCCATTGTGGCCTCAAGGCGCTCAGCCGCCTCTTCAGAGGTGCTATTGATCCAGGTAACCCCGGTGATGCCCCTGTCGTCTTCAAAGAAAAAACGGTGGTGCAGGGGAAGGAGGCGGGCCACAAAAGAATTGGCGGTTTGGTTTTGCGGGTTAAGGGCGTCGAGAAAGGCAACCAGGGTGGGAAAACTTTCAAGACTGAGACCATAGGTCGTAAAGGCCTTGTCGATCATCTGGCGGTTAACAGCTGGCAATTCCAGATCTCTGCCGCCGCTCATGGTGGTCAACGAGGCCCAGCCGCTATGGTCAGCAGCGGGGAGGGTGGCAAGGAGATCGTCAATCCGGCGCGACTGCTGCCAGAATTTTTCTTCAGAGGGGGATTGCCAGGAGACGAGAAGGGGAATGACACCATTGCTGAAATGATGCTGGATATCCTGGCGAACCTGGACTGCCTCCAGGCCTTCGGGATGAAGGGCCTCAAGGTTGCGTTCAAAGTGAAGTTTCTGCAGTCCGGGCAGAGAGCCCAGCAGCATGAGAAGGCTGAAGCCCAGGCAGAGGGCCGGCCTTTTTTTGACAAAAGTACCGAGAATATCGATGCCGAGCAGGGAAAAGGGCTTGCGGTTATGGGTCCAGCTCCGGCCCTCTAACCAGTTGAGCCAGGCCGGCAGGGCCCAGAGGATGGTGAGCAGGCAGAAAAACAGGCCGAGGCTGACCAGCCAGCCTATTTGCTGCAGCACCGGGCTTGCCGTGGTGGTGAGGACACCAAAGGCGGTAAGGCTGGTGAGGCCGCCCACCAGCACCGCTGAACCGGTGCGCATCACAGCCCGTTGGGTGGCCACCGCCGGAGGCTGACCGGCGAGGCGTTCCGAGGCATAGCGGTCATAGACATGGATGGCGAAATCCACCCCCAGGCCGAGAACCACGGCGGCAAAGGCCACGGCAATCATGTGTACCTGGCCGAAGGTGACGGCCATGAATCCCAGGGCCAGTTGAAGGCCGACTCCCAGGGGGATGATGATAAAGAGCAGGACCGTAAAGCGCCGGTAGGCAAAGAGAAAGAGCAGGCCGATACCGAGGACCGAGCCAAGCAGGCAGTTGAGGATGTCGCCGCGCATCAGAGCCTCTTCCTGGGCGGCAATGGCGTAGCCGCCGGTGAGGCCGATTTCCAGGTGTGGATAACCCTTGAAGACTTCATGGCTCCTGGCCATCAGGTCATGGGCAAAGGCCTTGTCAGTGCCTGCTTGGCCGGGGGTGGCGATAAGGATCAGGGCCTTCTGGTCGCGACTGAGCATCTCGGCGCCGTCGGCAAAGGTCATAGAGCCCTGCATGGCGTGGAGCTTATCGATAAAAAAACGGCGCAGGTTCAGGGGGTCAAGGCTGACGATCGAGGTCAGCATCGGGGCGCCGGGGGTGGCCAGCAGGGCCAGGGAGCGCCGCACCTCCTGATCCAACTTCTGGGGCGAGGTGAGAAAAGCGTGCAACTGCTCAAGATCTTTTTGGGTGAGAAAGAGGGAGGGGTCTTCGAGGTAGGTTTTAAGCAGGTCGACAAAGTCATCGGAACTCACCGCCTCGGCCTTGAGCATGGTTATCGACTTGTAGCCTGGACTGCCGTTAATCTCCAGATCTCTTAGGTCTTCGATTATTTTTTGACTGCTGGCAACCAGGTTGTCCGGTTCAGACTCGGTCGTGACCAGGATGTAGAGTTTGTCCTGGCCGTTTGAGGCCGTCACCGTATGGGAGAGGAGCTTGAAGGCTCGGTTATCCTGGGGCAGGAGGGCGAGAATATTCTGCTCAAAATGAAGCAGCCCGGTGAGCAGCACGGCCACCACCACCACGGCCCCGAAACTGGCCAGCACCTTGGCCGGCCGCTCGGTTATAAGTCGTAACAGAGCCTCCATCTAATAGGGTCTCTGGTAGTTCTTGGGCTTGAGTTTAAGCAGGGTGGAGGCCACTGTACAGAGCAGGCGGCCCTGCCATGGTTTGCCGTACTTCTTGGGGTTGGGGTGGAGAAAGCAGAGGCGTTTGCACTTGATCTTTTGCAGGCGCTGGGCAAAATCATCATAGGGCCGGCTCATGTCCAGGGGCTTTTTGAAAAAGTCAGTGAGGTAATAGCCAAAGGAGGTGTAGGTCGAGTTGCCCTGCTCGGCATGGGCCTCATAAAAATCGGTGAAGGTCTGGCGGTCGGTGACAATACCGTAATGGTCGGGGTCGATCTGCCAGGGTGCCCCCGGCTCCATCTCAATGGACAGGGTGCGCAGGCCGCGGACATGCTTATAGCGCTCCATAATGATTCTGCGGAGCTCAAAGGTATCCTCCATAATCTCTTCGTTTTCACCGGGCAGGCCATAGGTAAAAAAGATCTCGGTGGAGATGCCCATGGCGTCTAACTTGTCCATCTTGGCCAGGAAGGCCTTTGTCGTGAAACCAGGGCCTTTGTGGCGCAGGCGGAGTTCCTCGTTGCCGCATTCCGGCGACATGGCAATGATCGAGTCCTTGCCGGGAAAGGTCTTGTGAAATTCGTCAATAAAGTCGTCTGCCGGCAGGCCGTTGCACTCGAACATCCAGTTGGTCTTGATGCCCGCCGCCCGTATCTTCTGCCACAGTTCAATAAAGTATTCCTGGGTCACCGGTTCCGGGTCGGTGGCCGTATGCATGGTCTTGTAGCCGGCGGCAATGCCCTCCTTGATGGTCTGGATGACAGACTCATGGCTTCGGTAGATAAAGCCGACGCGTTTGCTGATATGGCGCTGCTGGGGGATGTGGGAGCCGCCGCACCAGGTGCAGTTAAAGGGGCAGCCGCGGCCGATGGCTAAAGGCAGCAGAGGCGACTGGATGGTGAACTGCTTGAAGTTTTGTTTTTTCGTGAAGCCCTTGGCGTAGAAGAAGGGTAGGCCGATGTATTGGATATAGGTGTCGCGATTGCGCAGCAGTGAGTAATTGCTGTAATTGAGGGCTGAGACCATCTCGGCATCACCCACATAGCTATGGTCGTTTTCCACCACCTCCTTGTCCCGGCGCCAGGTAAGATTGGGGATGGCTTCTAGGCTGTCGCCTTTTTCCACGGCCTTGAGAAGCTCAAGGGTGGGCACCTCGCCGTCGCCGCGCACCACACCATCAATCATCGGATAATCGCTGATGATCTGGTCGTGGAAATAGGAGGCGGTGTAGCCGCCGAGGAAGATGAAGATATCGGGCCGCAGCTCCTTTATTTTGCGGGCCGCTTCGATGACATCGTAGGCCTGGTAATGCCAGTGCATGGACATGCCGATGGCCTTGATCTCCGGTTTGTCGACCACCAGCGCATCGATCTTAAAGAGCGGGTTTTCCACCCACTCGACGCCGACATGGACGATCTCGGTGTCAAAGCCGTGGCGCTGGACATAATCACCGATGGCCATGAGTCCCATGGGCATGTAGTTGATCCAGATAAAGTCGCCGATGGGCTTGTAGCTGTTGTTAAACTTGGGGACGTGGAGAAACAGGGTTTTCATAATCAGGAATTATAAACCAAAAGAATTTGAAACAAAATCTCGAGTGGGTGCCTTGAAAAATGAGGATTTTTGTTCAAGATCAAGAAATAGCCAAACTAAAAAGCGGAGCATATATCCATATGTGAGTATTTTTCGTTTGGCTATGACGCAGAGATCGGACAAAAAAACTATTTTGCATGGTGGCCACTACTCGGAGCCGAAGATCCTGCCGTCAGTGATGACCTTGGCGAAATTTTTGAGGTTGTCGGCCTGATCCATGGCCACATCCTTGTTGTAGACGGCAATCTTGTCAAAGAACTTCTGGCAATAGCCGCAGTCGTCACAGGACAGGCGGCGACAGTCGTGGTTCTTGAAATACTTCAGGAAGCCGTCGAGTTCCTTGTTGGGGATCTGGATGGCATCGTTGAAGGAGAAATTCATCAAGCCGGCCACGGCCTCGACCTGTTCCATATCCACCATGTCCGGCTTGTTGAAATAGGCCATATTGGGGGGCAGGAACGAACCCTTATTGGGCAGGGTGAGGAGATCAATAAGGTTACCGTCAAAACTCCGGTCGCTGTAAGCCTTTACCGCTGAGGTCAATGCGCCGGAGGTCTTGAAGCGCTCCACCACCTTGAAGCGGCTGATGCCGATCTCTTCATAATAATGAAGGTCTTCGGGCCTGATCCAGCGGGCCTTGAGGATGTTGACCGGATCTTCCAGCTTCTGACTCGAGCAGATGACGTAGGGCAGCTGCAGATAGCAGTAGTTGTTATGGCTGTGGCTCTGGGAGGCGTGGCCGTCATGGTTGACATGCTCGAACTGCTGGGCGCATTCCCACAGGCAGCAGGGGTTGGCAATGACCTCCAGGGGTGTTTTGACCGCCTCGTTGATGGCCTGCAGGGTGTCAAAGTCACGATTGAGCATCTCGTCAATGATTAACTCGTCAACGCCCATGTCTTCATACTGCTTGGCCCGGGTCACGGTGTTTATCCGGCTCACCGAAGACACCTTGATGAAGAAATGGGGGTAGTGCTCCTTGACCAGGCGAATGAGGTAGGGGATGGCTATGGTCAGGGCATCAACCTTGATTTCCGTCAGCCAGTCGAGGAGTTCACGGATCTGGCGATAGCCCTCCTTGGTGTATTGGACATTGGCCAGGCTCAGGGTGTTGAGCAGGTAGGAGAATTTAATGCCCTGGTCGTGGAGGAGGCCGACATGGTCGGCAATATCCTGACGGCTCACCTGGGGCAGGAGAAAAGAGGGCCGGCAACCGCCCACCACATCATCGGCGAGTTTGCCGTAGACGTGGGTGACGGGAAAATCGCCGAGCATGGCCGGCAGTTTCGGGTCCCAGTTGGTTGATACGCGTATTTCCATGGTGCTGCTTCTCTATGGTTGAGCCCGGCAAGGGCAATTCATCTTTTTTTATACTTTCAGGCGGCTCGACTGCCGGATGAGAAATATTCCGGCAATCATGGCAACAGTGCCAACCACCAGGGCAATGGCGTTAAGCCAATGCCAGCCTGTCTCTAAAAAAGAGCGCTGTGGATCATCAGGATCATAATGTACATCCACCAGGCTGCCAAGTGGATATTGGCCTGCCTGGTCACGGGCATGGGCCGGATCGTTTGAGCCGTATTGGCCCAAAGAAATCCGGTCGCCTTGATAGCTGCGGCCTTCTACCTCGTAGCGATACTGGACATCGGCAATCAGTGTTGACGAGCCGCCATCTGTGCCGCGCTGCCAGCGGGTTTCGGATTTGATGATGACACCAGGGCAGGTGGGCCAGTCCTGCATGGCCTGGGCCTCAAAAACCGTTTTGGCGCCAAAGGTCAGGGCAGCAACGGCCACCAGGCAAAAAACAATGCCCATGACCATGAAGATTGTCTTCTCCTCTTGGGGAGTGGCCTGCCTGCTCATGATCTAGACGGCAAAGCCGCCATCGAGATTAATGGTCTGGCCGTTAATCGAATCGGCGCCGCGGCCGGCCAGGAAGATGGCCAGGGCTGCCACCTCGCCTGCCGTAACCACCTTGCCGGTGGGCAGTCCCTCGATGATTTTTGCCATGATCGCCTCATTGGGGGCGCCAATGGCCTGGGCAATCTCGGTGAGGCCCTGGGTGAGCATCCTGCCTTCCACCGGCCCCGGATTGATGGCCACGGCCCGCACCCCCTTAGCGCCATACTCAATGGCAATGGAGCGGGTCAGGGAATCAATGGCCGCCTTGGAGGCGGCATAGGCGGCGGCCATGGGAATGGGCTTTTGCGACAGCGAGGAAGAGATATTGATCAGTACCAGGTTATTGCCGCAGTGGCGGATGGCCTCCCGGCAGCAAAGAAAGGTGCCGGCGACATTGGTATGGATAACCTCTTCAAAGGCAGCCAGCTCCAGGTCCTCCAGGGGCCTCAGGTGGGTGAAGATACCGGCGGCATTGACGACGATATCGGGCAGCCGACCGCTGCTGACCAGGAGGTTAAAGGCCTCGGTTACCTCCTGCTCGTTTGAGACATCGAGCTGGGCAGCGGCCCATTTTTTCTTGCTGGCCAGATCACGGATGGCGGCAACATCACGGTCCCAGATCAGCACCTGGGCGCCATGCTCTGAAGCCAGCTGGGCCACAGCGGAGCCGATGGTGCCGGCACCGCCGACAATGAGAATAGTTTTTTTCTCTAGGGTCATGTTCATACCTCAAGTTCGATATCGGTCCAGCGGACCAGGTCGGAAAAGGTTGATATGCCATCATGTTTCCAGCGCATGGTGGGCTTGTGCATAATACCGGGCCGGGTGATGCGCGAAACACCCAGGGCGCCGAGTTTGTCGGCCAGGGCCGCGATTGTTCCGGCACTGGCCTCTATGCCGACGTTTTGCAGGTAGCGGCTGTAGGGCCGCAGGACATCAATAACGTCGTCTAAGCTTTCCACCGGACAGACCCGCAGGAAACGGGTGGGCAGGACGGTGTTAAAGTGGACATCCTTCTCATGGATAAGAGTTGCCGTCGAGCGGGCAAAAAGTTCCATGTTTTCATGCTGGGCCGCCTCAAAAAGGGCGACATTGCGCTCCATGGCCAGGGAGGCCCCGGTATCGACACTCATGGCACTGGGGGGGAAATCCTTTTCAAGCTCGATAAGGGCCTCTTCAATGAGGGCGGTGAGTTGCAAGGTGGAAACAGCGCCTTTTTTCTCAGCATAGACAATCTGGGGGGCGACGCAGGCCCGCTGATCGAACATGGCGACATCAAGGGCAATACGCTGGGCCAGGTCACGGGCCGCGGCCGGATCGTTGAGGCCTTCTTTGCCGACAAGAAGCAGGCCGATCTTGTTGCCGTGTTCGATAATCTTTTTATGGGGGCCGATAAAATCACGCAGGCTCTGGCAGGTCTGCTCGCCGCCGTAAAGAATAGCGACCTCAGCCGGGTCGAACATGGCTTTTTGCAGGGCTTCATCGGCGCCAGGCCATTGGCAGAGGGCCACACATTCAGCCAGGGGCGGCTCAATGGCTGCCACCGATTTGATCCAGGCCGGGCCAAAGATGGGTTCGTTGCTGGCCAGCTTGGCAATGAGGGGGCTTTTTACCATTAAGGCGCGGACCATGGGCAGATAGCTCAGACCCGGGACATTGGCGGTGAGCACGGCGCTGGTCAGTGCTGGTCCATAGGCCCTGGTCTTGC
>JBFFIS010000048.1:0-11187 GCA_041556375.1 Desulfurivibrionaceae bacterium
CCCTTCTTGGCGACATTTAGGTCGCCTCCCTGCGACCTAAATGTCGCCTCCCTTTTTTCTCTTTAAATAACAGTTCGTTATCCTCTGCCCACCTGGCCGTTCGGGTTACTTCTTGTCTGGGCAGGGCGACATTTAGGTCGCCGCTCCCCTGTTCTCCCTGTCTCTGTTTCAATGTTAAAATTCTAAGTATTTCAGGTTGTTAAAGGCTTTGTTTGGTTTTTTTGCCTTGCTGGCATCCCCCTTGCTCTTCTCCTGGCTCTAAGCACGGTATGTATACACGTTATGGGCCCGGCCCTTTGAGGAGAGATTGTGAGGGATACCAATGTCAAAAATATTTTGGTGGTGGATGATAGTGAAATCCTCGCCCATTCTATCGAGCGTCACCTGCGCCGTGAAGGCTTTGAGGTCGTCATTGCCTATGATGGTCGGATGGCCAAAGACATGGTGTTGGCTGCAGAACTTATGGGCGCCCCTTTTGATTTGGTCATTGCCGATCTTCTTATGGCCAACATGGTGGGCTTTACCTTTGTCTCCTGGCTTCATCTCAATTTTCCCCAGGTGGCTGTTTTGGTTGTCTCCGGCTTCGGCAATGTCGATTTGATCAATAAGGTGCTTAGGCCGGATCTCGATTTTTTGCACCGCAAGCCGGTGTTACCCCGTGACATAATGGCTTCCATTCAAAAGATTAATCTCTGCAGGCAGGGCGCTACCGATCTCGCGGTAAGCGCTTGAGTGCCTGTTTGAGCTATCAATACAGATAGTTCCACTAAATAGTTTTGCACAGGAGCAATGGTATGGAGAAACAAAAGAGCAGAAACAGTCGGGAGGGCAAGTATCTCACCTTTGCATTGGGAGATGAGCAGTATGGCCTCGGTATTTTGTCCGTCAAGGAGATCATCGGCATGATGCCTGTGACCGCCCTGCCTCAGTCGCCGGCCTTTATGCTTGGCGTCATCAACCTCAGGGGCAAGGTTATTGCTGTTATTGACCTGCGGCGCAAATTTGCCATGGCCACCATCAAGCCTACGGAGCGCACCTGTATCATCGTCGTGGAGACGACGGGGATGGATGGCAGCAGGCGGGAGGTGGGTATTGTTGTCGACGCTGTTTCCGAAGTTCTCCATGTCAAAGAGGAAAATATCGAAGACGCTCCCCAGCTTGGCGAGCAGAGTGCGGGCCAGGCAATCCTCGGCATGGCCAAGGAGAAGAGCGGCGTCAAGATCTTGCTCGACATTAATAACGCTCTTAATGGTAACGAAAATATATTGATGGCAAAGGCGGCATAGCGGCCATCGCTCATTAATCGTAAGGAGAAAATCATGTTTAACAATATGACTGTTGGCAAAAAAATAGCTGCTGGTTTCACGGTTATGATCGTCTTGGCAGGGATGGTTGGCGGTATCGGCGCCTGGAAGGCCACCGAGGTTGAGGTCGGAGTAAGTGACCTGAATGACACCCACCTTCCCCTGACTCTCCTCATGGGTAAAGTTGCCGAAACAGCCGGTAACCAGGAGTTGGCAGCAACGCTCTTTGTCATTCACAACGAAAAACGTTTTATTGACGAGTTTAATCGCCTTGATGGCCTGGAGGACGGCTATTTTCAAGAACTCGACAGCTACATAGCCGCCGATCAATACTTGGTTGATCTCGGCTGGCTGAAGATGACAGCGGCGCTTGCTGTCGAGCATGATAATTTTGTCCAGGCTGGTAAAAAAATGATCGCTGCGGCCCAGGCCCAGGATCACGCCCTGGTGCTCTCCACGGCGGACCTCCTTGAAGAGCACGCTCTGACCTTTAAAAAGGCTGTTGCAGACTTTAACGACATCAATACGGTTGAGGCTAAAACCGTTGCTGCGAGTACCCTGGCTGCCAGCAGAAACTCCAAGATGTTCATGGAGATTATCAGCATCGTCATCCTGCTGGTGGGCGCTGGGCTGGCCTATATGCTGACGAGGGCCATCACCAAGCCTCTGACGCGGGCCATTAATGATATCAACGAAGGTTCGACACAAGTGGCCGCCGCCTCCGGCCAGGTCTCCTCTTCCAGCCAGAATCTTGCCGAAGGCGCCAGCCAGCAGGCCGCCAGTCTGGAGGAAACCTCGTCCTTTTTGGAGGAGATGACCGCTATGACCAAGCAGAACGCCGAGAGCGCTGCCCAGGCCAATATCCTGATGCAGGAGGCGACCAAAGTCGGGGGCAGGGCTAATGCCTCCATGGCTGAGCTGACCACTGCCATGGAAGAGGTCGCCCGTGCCAGCGAAGATACTTCCAAGATTATTAAGACTATCGACGAGATCGCCTTCCAGACTAACCTTTTGGCATTAAACGCCGCGGTTGAAGCAGCCCGGGCCGGAGAGGCCGGAGCCGGCTTTGCTGTGGTTGCCGATGAGGTACGTAATCTGGCTATGCGGGCCGCGGAAGCAGCAAGAAATACCTCCGACATGATTGAAGGAACCTTGAAACGTGTTCAAGAGAGCAGCACCCTGGTTGATAACACCAACGAGGCTTTTGCCGGTGTTACTGAAAGTTCCGCCAAGGTAAGCCAGCTCATCGCCGAGATTGCCGCCGCCTCTAAAGAGCAGTCCCAAGGCGTGGTGCAGATCAATACGGCGGTTATCGAGATGGATCAGGTTACCCAGCAGAATGCCGCCGCTGCCGAAGAGTCGGCCAGCGCTTCCGAGGAGCTCAGTACCCAGGCCGAGGTGATGCGAGATACGGTGCATGATCTGGCTATTTTGGTTGGTGGCAATGCCACCGCTGTTGCTGAGTTTCATCCTCAGCAGCAACGTACTTCTCGCCGTCGTCAAGTTGCCCCTCCCCGCCTCGATAAGCGCGTAGCGCAACTGGCCATCCCCTTTGGAGATGACGAAGATTTCGCTGATTTCGAGGTCGCCGTCTAAACGGCTATCTATCACGGAAAGTTGAAAAAGGCGGGCTGCTAAGCCCGCCTTTTTTTTGGTATTCTATGTGTTCTTGAAAGGTTGCACTGCGAATTTGTTTTTCAGTTCGCTCCGGTGGGGAGGCTTGGTGGGCAACGTTCAATATCGGACTGATGGTGCCGCGCGAACTAAGCACCAAAAAGATCAAAGATCTTGCTGGCCTCGGCTGAGGCCAGGTGCGTTTCTAATTCCCGGGGCGGCAAGGGTCTGCTGAACAAATAGCCCTGGATCTTTTCACTGTGGTGGCTCCGGAGGAAGTTGAGCTGCTCCACAGTCTCTACCCCTTCGGCGATCACTTCCAGGTTGAGGTTCTGGGCCATGGAGATGATGGCCAGGATAATAGCCTCGTCGCCCTTGTCCTTGGTGATGTCCTTGACAAAAGAGCGGTCTATCTTGATGGTGTTGAAAGGCATGTTCTTCAGGTGGCTGAGGGATGAGTAGCCGGTGCCGAAATCATCAATACTCAGCCTTACCCCAAATTCTCTGATCTGGCGCAGGGTTGCCATGTGTTCCTGGTCACTGTAGTCCATAACCGTACTCTCGGTCAGCTCGATTTCGAGATGGTGGGGTTCAAGCCCTGTTTCAGCCAGGACATTTTTTATCTCCTGGAAGAGGTTGCGGTCAGAAAACTCTTTGGGCGACAGGTTAATTGATACCGGCAGCAGTTCCGGCATCTGCGTACTCCATATTTTGGCCTGCCGGCATGCCTCTCTGGTGACAAATTTGCCGATCAGGCGGATAAGCCCGGTTTCCTCGGCAATGGGGATGAATGTGACCGGCGATACCAGGCCCAGCTCCGGATGGATCCAGCGAATAAGGGCCTCGCTGCCCGCCACCCTGCCATTTTTGATGTCAAGTTTGGGCTGGTAGTAGAGGCAGAGTTGGCCCTCCTCTATGCCTTGGCGCAGCTTGTTTTCCAGGTCGAGGCGTTCCAGGGCCTTGGCGTTCATGGACTCGTCGTAAAATTGATATCTGTTCTTGCCTTTTTCCTTGGCCTGATACATGGCGGCGTCGGCATTCTTGGTCAGTGACTCCACAGATTTACCATCTTTGGGGTAGACGGCAATGCCGAGGCTGGCCGACACAAAGACGGTATGCTCTTCAATGACGATGGGTTGGCTGATAGCCTCTAAAACCCGTTGGCAGATGGCATCCGGGGTAAATTCTCCCTGGTATTCGTTTAAGATAATGGTGAACTCATCGCCGCCCAGGCGTGCCACTGTGTCGGAGCTGCGCACGCATTGTTCAAGGCGTTCTCCCACTATGATAAGGAGTTCGTCGCCGGTCTGATGGCCGAGGGTATCGTTGACCTGTTTGAAGCGATCAAGATCGAGAAAGACCACAGCAAAAGGATTTTGCCGGCGGCTGGCCGACTTGATTGATTGTGCCAGCAGGGTGATAAACAGGGCCCGGTTGGTCAGGCCGGTGAGGCCGTCATAATGGGCCAGTTGTCTGAGTTCTTCCTCTGTTCGTTTAATCTCAGTAATATCGGAAAAGACGCCGACATAATGGGAGGTCTGGTTGTCCTGGTCTTTCAGGCTGCTGATCGACAGCCATTTGGCGAAGAGTTCGCCATTTTTTCTGCGGTCCCAGATCTCTCCCTGCCAGGTGCCGGTGGTGGTAATCTCTGTCCACATCTCCTGGTAAAATTCCTTGTTGTGGTACCCTGACTGCATGTGACGCGGCGTTTTACCCAACACCTCATCCCGGGAGTAGCCGGTAATGGAGCAGTAGGCGTCATTGACCTCGGCGATGACCTCGTCGGCATCGGTGATGACAATGCCCTCCAGGGAACTCTCCATGGCCTTGCTGGCCAGGCGCAGCTTCTGCTCCGCCTTTTTGCGGTTAGAGATATTTTCGACCACCGACCAGATATATTTCTCGCCGTTTTGTTCCAGGAGCAGGCCGGTCAGCACCACCGGTACCAGGTGACCGTCCTTGTGGATATACTCCTTTTCATAGGGGCCGTAGCGCCCCGTTATTTCCAGGCGTTCGAGTTGCTCCTCCTCCTGGGCAAGATATTTTTTCGGGGTGATGTCCCAATAGCTGAGGGCTTTGGTCTCTTCAATGGTGCGGCCCATGAGCATGGCGTAGGCCGGGTTGATATCAACCAGGCGGCCATCCATCCGGCATAGGGCCAGCCCCAGTGGGGTCTCCTCAAAAAGCATGCGGTTGTAACGTTCGCTTTTTTCCAAGACCTGCTGTTGGAGCTTGCGGTCGTGGATCTCTTTCTCAAGTTTCTGCAAGGTTTGTTGTAGACGGTTGGTCATGGCATTGAAAGAGGTGGCCAGTTCACCAATCTCAAACTGGTCAGGGACCCTGGCTCTGGCCGAAAAATCACCGCTTTGGATGACCCGGGCCGTCTTGGTCAGGGCCTCTATGGGGGCAATCACCACTCTGGCTGACCAAAAAATCAGCAGTAGGGCGATTGCTACCGCCGACAGGGTGATGATGGCCAAGATCTTCAGGGTGTGGCTGATGGGCTTAAAGGCCTGGGCCGTGGTGATTTCCTTAACCGCCGTCAGGTGGAGATTGTTAAACTGCACCCGCGTGCTGGTGACAATAGACTTTCTCTTGGATAAGCCCTTGGTAATAGCGACGTCATCCGGCGGCGAGTAGAAGGTCTCCCGCAGGACGATGGAGGGGTTGCGATGGGCAATAACCCTGTTTTTACTGTCCAGGACAAAGATGTCTTCTGCCTGGCTGAGTGGCATATTGGCCAGATTATTCCAGATCGCCTTGATTTTGGCATCGGCGACAACGATACTCCTGATTTCGCCGCTCTGCAGGTCGAGGATGGGCAGGGCGACATGGATGAGCGGTTCGCCGCTCTCCTCGTCAAAGCGAACATGGCTGAAGTGGAAGGTTTTTGACTGCCCGGCGCCTTGGCTGCTGGCCATGATTGAGGACAGACACTGCGCTGTAATTTTATTAGGCGGCTTACCGGTTTCGGAGACGAAAAGGCGGATTGTCCCTTGATCGTCAAGGAGGGTCAGGTCATGAAATACGCGCTGTTTAGCCAGTACTTCGCTGAAAAGGGCCCTTTGCGCCGATTCATCCAGGCTGTTGAAGTTTTTAAACTGGCTGATGCTTTCCAGCTGATACTCCAGGCGCTCGAAAAAAGACTCAAGGTTGGTTGCCATGTTTTGGCAGAAAATTCTTTCGTGGTGAAAAACCTGTTCTTTCTGGAAGTCATAGTTGGAGAGGCCGATAAGCAGCCCAGCCAGGAGCAGGGGAATCGTGCTCAAGCCAGTAAAGGCCAGAATCAGCAGGTGTTTTAATTTGGTATGCGTTGTCGCCATGCTCTTGAGCTCAATCTCGGATGATCTCGTTGATTTGCCGAAGTGTAGCATCCGACAGAGGAAGGCCGATGGCTTGAGCCGTCTTGATGTTGAGATAGGAAAAATTTTCGGCAGCCTCAACAGGCAGGCTGCCGGGATCAGCGCCTTTGAGAATTTGACTGGCCAGGCGGGCAGCCTGTTCGCCGATACGCTGGTGGCTGAAGCCATAGCTGAACAGGGCTCCGTGTGCCACCTGCTGGCGACTGGGGACACAGAGGGGGATTTTCTGCCGCAATGACAGCTCGACCCAGGCGGTGATTTCTGCCTCCACCCGGCTATCCCGGGGGAGAAAAATGGCGTCGGCCTCTGCCGGTGGGTTGTGCACGGCTTGGCTCAGTTCCTCGACACTGTATAGTTCCCTGGTGATGACCTCAAGGCCGAGTTTGTCGGCCGCCGCCATGGCCTGGTTCCGAGAATCTACGGCGCTCTTGTCATCACCATGATAGGGCAGAAAGAGACGGCGGCTGGCAGGGGAAATTTCGGAAAAGTGCTGGAGGCGCCGGCTATCACTGGGAGAGAGGCGGATGCCTGTAATATGGCCGGATGGTTGTTTGATACTCGGGACAATCCCGGCCGCCACCGGGTCGTTGACCGGGCCGAAGACCACCGGCACCGGTTTTTCTCTGGTGGCCCTTGCAACGGCCTGGGTGGCTGGGGTGCTGCTAACAAAAATGAGATCGGGTTGCAGGCTAAGGGCCTGGTCGACAATCTCCGGGAGCAGGGTGCTATCGCCATTGGCGCTGAGGAAAAAATAATCAACCTGCTGGCCGGACTGGCCATAGCCAAGACGGCTGAGGCCTTTCTTGAAGCCGGCAAAGGTGATCCTGTCGACGGATGTAAAGCTGACGGCAACGATCCGGGATGGTTTGACTGGGCCTGGTTGTCGATTTTGCCAAAGTAGAGATGTGATGGCAATGAGGCTGAGCAAAAGGATAGCAGCGCTGATTTTTTTCATGGATTTCCGGTCAATAAGGAGCAGGTATGTGCAAGAGGATCCTTGTAAAGTGTAACCAGAAGAGCTGCTGTTTGACCAGAAGAAAAGACCAGAGCGTGCTGCCGCGTTGTTCAGGTCTGATCTACTGTTCACAACATCCTTATTAAAGATGATTGTAAAATATGGAATAGTCGTGTATGTTAGGCCTATCTTTTTTTCATTAGCCAAGTGAATGGCGTATTCTTATTGACCGACACATCTGTCGCGCGACCTATCCACCGCAACAACTGTTTCTTCCTGTGAGTTTCGGCTCTCCACTTATTAACGGAGGTAGGCATGAAACTTTATGTGGGCAATTTACCCTTTCACTATACTGAAAACGATGTTCAAGAGCTCTTTGGCCAATATGGCTCGGTAGTGAGTTCCACCCTGATCATTGATCATGATACCGGCAGGACCCGGGGATTTGGCTTTGTTGAAATGGAGACACGCGGCCAGGGTCATAAGGCCATGGAAACGTTGAATGGCTCCACCTTAGAACATCGAAAATTGGTAGTTAACGAACAGCAAGCAAAAAAGAAAAAGGGTGGCCGAAGGCGCTAGCCGCCGTACCTCCACTTTTAATTGTTAATAGTAGTACCCTCTCTTTTACCTGACATGGTGCACACGCTGCAAGGGCGTGTCCGGCACACCATGGAGGTTCTTTTCATCGCCGGAATCCCATAGAGTACATAGCATAAATACTAATGCCGCGGCGTTCATCGTCTCCGGCGCATATACCCGTTCCATTGCCCTTGAAGGAGAGATGGAGCCAACAAGGAGTTGTAATGAGTTTTATCCAGTTTAAGTTTCAGTCGCAGATTGCCGCTAACATCAGTACCTGTGGCTATGAGCAGCCCACCCCCATTCAAGAGCAGGCCATTCCCAAAGTTTTGGCTGGTAACGATGTTCTGGGTCTTGCCCAGACCGGTACCGGCAAAACGGCGGCCTTTGCCTTGCCTATTATCCAGCGGCTGGTTGACAGCCCCGGGGCAAGGTCCGCGCCCTGGTTGTGGCCCCGACTCGGGAGTTAGCGGAACAGATCGATCAGAGTTTTCAGGAGCTTGCCAAAGGCACTGGCCTGCGGACCGTCACCGTCTATGGCGGCGTGGGTAAGGGTGGTCAGTTGCAGAAGTTTAAGCGTGGCGTTGAGGTGGTTATCGCCTGTCCGGGCCGCCTTCTCGACCATCTCAACAACCATGCCCTCGATCTGAGTAAGGTTGAGACCCTGGTGCTTGACGAGGCCGATCAGATGTTTGATATGGGATTTTTCCCCGACATCCGTCGTATCCTCAAGCACCTGCCGCGCAAGAGGCAGACCCTGCTCTTTTCCGCCACCATGCCCGCTGACATCAGGAAGCTGGCCAATGAAACCCTCACCAATCCGGTGGAGGTACGCATTAACCTTGAGCAGCCCCTTGAGGCGATCAGCCAGGTGCTCTGTCCGGTGGCCAAAAGGCAGAAGCCCGACTTGCTCCTTCATTTTCTCAAGGAGACTACTGACGGCTCTACCCTGGTCTTCACCCGCACCAAGTATGGCGCCAAAAAATTGGCCAAAAAGCTCAATCAGGCAGGCTACAAGGCCGCCGATCTTCAGGGTAATATGTCGCAAAACCAACGGCAGCGCGCCCTTTCCGGTTTTCGGGACGGCGAGTTCACTGTCATGGTCGCCACTGATATTGCCGCCCGTGGAATTGATGTTTCCCGGGTGGGCCAGGTGATCAACTTTGATCTGCCTTCCACTGCCGAGGCCTATACCCATCGGATCGGTCGTACCGGTCGGGCCCAGAGGAGCGGCCGGGCCGTGAGCTTTATCTGTTATGACGACCATATCATGGTCAGGGCCATTGAGCGCCTTCAGGGCAAAACCATTGAGCGCTACAATGTCGATGGTTTTGCCATGGACCCGGAGGCTGATAAAGAGCAACCACGGCGCCAAGCCACACCCCGACGCAATTCAAGAAAAAAACCTGCGGCCAGCCGTTCTTCTCAGCCGGCGCGTTCAGGCGGTAAGGGCAAGAGCTCTTCGGCCCGGCGTCGTCCAGGCAAAAGCTCTGGTGGCGGCCGTACCGCCACCAGCGGCAGCAATGTCTTTGGGCTCGGTTAAATATATCAGGTATTGACAGGCAACGCTGGTTGCCTCTCTCCTTGCCAGTTCTTTTGTTGTAAAAGGCCACACCCGCAGGGTGTGGCCTTTTTTGTGCCCTGTTCCCAAGCTACCTTGAGCCTCAGTCGACAACAATCTCTTTACCTTTCCTAGGATTACCTCCATACTTTTTGCAGGAGCGCTCTTGTTGTCGAAAGCTCATTTTGACGTGGGTACGCCAATGGCTTTAGATCTTGAAAATTTTGTAATTGATGAGGTGATCTTAGGTCCTGAAACCCGGATTCTGGGCCAGACCCTGCAGGTCGATACAGATGGTCTTGTTGATTTCCTCCGGAGCCAGGATGAACGCCTCACGACCATTACTATTACCTTGGCTCTCCCTGGCGATTCCTACCGTATAATCTGCGTCAAGGATGTTCTAGAACCGCGATACAAGGTGGCAGGGGACGACACGCTGGGCCAGGGCCGCGTTCAGGCCTTAAAGGGTGTGGCCGTGGTGACCTGCGGCCAGATCGTCGGCTTTCAGGAGGGCATTATTGATATGGCCGGCCCGGGCGCGGCCTATAGCCCCTTTTCCCACACCCATAATGTCGTTCTTGATATAGCCGTGGCACCAGGCTTGGAGCCCCATCAGCATGAGGAGGCCGTCCGTCTGGCCGGCCAGCGGGCCGCCGCTTTTCTGGCTCAGGCTGTAGGCAACCAGCAAGCTGATCGGGTCGAGCGGTATTCCCCTTTGGATTCGGACTCCGTGCCGGCCGAGCTGCCCAGGGTGGCCTATGTTTACATGCTGCTCAGTCAGGGCCTGCTCCATGATACCTATGTTTTTGGACAAAACGCCCAGGCTGGCTTGCCGCGCCTCATGGCACCCCATGAACTCATGGACGGCGCCATCACCTCGGGTAATTGTGTCAGTGCCTGTGATAAAAACACCACCTATCATCATCAAAACAACCCGGTGCTCCTTGAGCTCTATCGCCGCCATGGCCACGACCTCAACCTTGTAGGCGTGGTGCTGACCAACGAGCCGGTGCGCCTCGCCGCCAAACAACAGTCTGCTGCCCAGGCTGTCGACTTGGTCTGCAGACTTGGGGCCCGAGGGGCGGTCATCAGCAAGGAGGGCTTTGGCAACCCAGATGCCGACCAGATCATGCTGATTCGCGGTCTTGAGGCGGCCGGCATCAAGACCGTGGCCCTTACCGATGAGTATGCCGGTCAGGACGGCAGTTCCCAGTCCCTGGCTGATACCACCCCGGAGGCCGATGCCGTGGTGTCGGTGGGCAATGCCAATGCCACTGTCGTCCTGCCCCCCATGGCGCGGACCATCGGCCCCATTAAGGAGTTGACCTCCCTGGCCGGCGCCTATCCCCAGAGCCTGCGACAAGACGGCAGCCTGGAGATAGAGCTTCAGGGCCTGGTGGGTGCCACCAATCAGCTCGGCATGCAACGCCTGCGGGCCAGGGAGGTGTAGGATGGCAAAGCAATTGCGGATTATCCATTATCTCAATCAGTTCTTTGGCGGCCTGGGCGGCGAGGAGCAGGCCGACCATGGTCTCGAGCTAATTCGGGGTGCGAAGGGGCCTGGCTTGCTTTTTGAAAAGCAAAAACCGGGGCTGACCATTATGGCCACCCTGGTCGGTGGCGATAATTATGTGTCCCAAGATGCTGAGCGGGCCGAGGCCGAGCTTGTCGCTCTGCTGGAACCGATGATGACCGGCCCTGACAGGCCGGATCTGCTGGTGGCCGGCCCGGCCTTTAATGCCGGGCGCTACGGCCTGGCCTGCGGTCTGGTCTGCCGGGTGGTGCAGGAGCGCTTTGGTGTGCCCTGTC
>JBFFIS010000049.1:0-11146 GCA_041556375.1 Desulfurivibrionaceae bacterium
CCGCCAGCAGAAGCTCCAGGCCTTTGCCGATAGCTACCCAGGCAACAAAATTGAGAATGGCGATAAAAAGCTGGGCATCATCACCGGCGGAGTTGCCTATCTCCATGCCAAGGAGGCCATGCCTGAGGCCTCCTTCCTGAAATTGGCCACGAGCTGGCCCTTGCCCGAAAAGATCATTCGCGACTTTGCCGCCTCGGTGGACGAGCTGGTCATCGTTGAAGAGCTTGATCCATTCTACGAGACCCATATCAAGGCCATGGGCATCAACTGTACCGGCAAGGACAAGATCCCGGCCACCGGCGAGCTCAACGCATCAATAGTCAAAAAATCACTCACCGGCCAGAGCCCTGCCCTGCTGGCCCCGGTTGAGATGCCCATGCGGCCACCCAATATGTGTCCCGGCTGTCCCCATCGCGGTATTTTTTGCAACCTGTCAAAACTTGATATCTTTGTCTCCGGAGACATCGGCTGTTACACACTGGGCTTTCTGCCGCCCTTGTCCGCCATGGACTCCTGTGTATGCATGGGAGCAAGTATCGGCGTGGCCCACGGACTGACCAAGGCCCTGGGCCCTGAACAGTACAAAAAGACGGTGGCAGTTATCGGCGATTCCACCTTTCTGCACAGCGGCATCAACAGCCTGGCCAACATGGCGTACAACAAGAGCCATGCCACTGTCCTTATCCTCGACAACAGGATCACGGCCATGACCGGCCAGCAGCAAAACCCGTCCTCGGGAGAAACCCTGATGGGCGAGGCGGCCCACGCCATTGACCTTGAGCAGCTCTGCCGGGCTGTGGGCGTCGAGCATGTTCGCACCGTCAATCCCCACGACATAAACGGCACCAAGAAGGTCCTCAAAGAAGAACTGGAACGCGACGCCACCAGCGTTATCATCTGCCGGGCCCCCTGCGTCCTCATCCCTGAGATGCGCAAGAAAAAAATCACGCCGCTTACTATTTCCGTGGACAACTGCACGGGATGTCAGGCCTGTGTGCGCCTTGGCTGCCCGGCCATAAGCTGGCAGCCCCTCACCCCTGAGGAGGCCAAGGCTTTAGGTAAGAAGGAAAAACAAAAAGGCTACACCAAGATAAGCACCGAGATGTGCAACGGCTGCGGCCAATGCCTGGCGGTATGTAAATTCGACGCCATCAGCGAAGTGGAGGAAGGTTAATGAAACCAAGTGGCAATATATTATTCTCCGGTGTTGGCGGGCAGGGCATTCTCCTTGCCAGCGAGATCACGGCCTACGCCCTGATGGCAGCAGGCTTGGATGCCAAAAAGAGCGAGGTGCACGGCATGGCCCAGCGTGGCGGTTCGGTGGTAGCCCATCTCCGTTATGGCGACACGGTCTACTCGCCGCTCATTGACCCCGGTCATGCCGATTTTGTCGTGGCCTTTGAGACCATGGAGGCGGCACGCTACCTGCCCTTCATGCATAAGGACACCAAGGTGGTGGTCAACACCCATAAGATCGCGCCACCATCCGTGGCCACCGGCAAGGCCGTCTATCCCGATAACATCCTCGACGAGCTGGCCAAAAAAAACATCGCCACCTTTAAGGTCGATGGTTTTGACATCGCCCGCAGTGTCGGCGAGATCAGGGCCGCCAACCTGGCCCTGGTAGGTGCCCTGTCCTCTTTCCTTCCTGTTGAGGAAGAGGTCTTCCTCGAGGTTATGAAAACAAGGCTGCCCCGCAAGCTTGATGAAAACATCGCCGCCTTCAAAAAGGGTAGAGCGCTTACGTCTGCCTAGAGAAGACGTAAATAAGACTAGGAAAAAGAAGATGATCTACAACGAAGAATACGAAACCATGCCGCGGCCGGCCCTGGAGGCCCTGCAACTTAAGAGACTGCAGAAACAAATTGCCCGGGTCTACGCCACTGTCCCCTATTACGCCGGCAAGATGGATGAGGCCGGGGTTAAGCCGGAAGATATCAAGACCCTGGCCGACATCCAGAAGCTGCCCTTCACCACCAAAGAGGATCTGCGCAAAAACTATCCCTTTGGCCTCTTTACCGTGCCCATGGAAGAGGTGGTCCGTATCCATGCCTCATCAGGGACGACAGGGCAACCCACCGTTGTGGGCTACACCAAGAAAGATATCAAGATGTGGGCCGAACTGATGGCCCGCAGCTTGAGTGCCGCCGGGGCCCAGGCCACGGACACCATTCATAACGCCTATGGCTACGGGCTCTTCACCGGCGGCCTGGGTGCCCATTACGGTGCCGAGGAGCTGGGGGCCACGGTGGTGCCCATCTCCGGCGGCAACTCCAAACGGCAGATTACCCTGATGAAGGACTTCAAGTCCACCGTCCTGCTCAGCACCCCCTCCTATGCCCTCAATCTGGCCGAGACCATGGCTGATATGGGTATTGACCCCAAAGAACTGTCGCTTAAGGTCGGCGTCTTCGGCGCCGAGCCCTGGAGTGAGAACATGCGCGAAGAGATTCAGGCCAAACTGGGGATTAAGGCCATTGACATCTATGGTTTAAGCGAGATCATCGGTCCGGGCGTGGCCATTGAGTGCTTTGAAGAGCAGAAGGGGCTCCATGTTATGGAGGACCACTTCCTGCCTGAAATCGTCGACCCCGACACCTTTGAGCCCCTGGCCCTGGGTGAAAAGGGTGAGCTCGTTTTCACCACCCTGACCAAGGAGGCCTTCCCGGTCATCCGCTACCGCACCAAGGATTTTTCCCGGATCATCACCGACACCTGCTCCTGCGGCCGCAGCTTCTACCGGATGGAAAAGGTCACCGGCCGTTCCGATGACATGATGATCATCCGCGGCGTCAACGTCTTCCCTTCGCAGATCGAGCATGTCCTGATGTCCATTGAGGGGGTCGAGCCCCATTATATGATCATTGTTGATCGCTTGGGCAATCTCGACACCCTGGAGGTCCAGGTGGAGGTCAGTGAGTCCATCTTCTCCGACGAGATCAAGGAACTTGAAAACCTCACCAAACGCATCCAGACCGAAATCAAGGATCTGCTCGGTGTTTCCTGCAAAGCCACCCTGGTTGAACCCAAGACTATCCAGCGCAGTGAGGGCAAGGCCCAGCGGGTTATTGATAAACGCAAGATCTAGACCCTCTTAGCCAAGAGAGCTAGTGCCCATGGTCACTGCGACTCACCACTTTTTTTGTTTCGCCACATGGGTTCACCTGTAGAGGGTCTTATACCCGCCAGGGTATTATAAATAAGAATGCAGTTGCCCCGCTACTTTGTTGTGTCGCTTACCTAGTTCACCTAGAGAGGGTCTTATAGCCGCAGGGTATTATCAATAATAGGCGACTAAGGCCAGCGCATACAACCGGTGCCCCTGCTTGTTTAACCTCTGTACGGTTTTGCACAATAGAAGGTCTTATACCGCAGGCTCTTGCCAAGAATCAGACCCTGCCGGATGTCCGAAAATTACACGTTGAGAAATCAGCAATAAGAAGGTAGAGATACCTAGACATCATTCACCAATGACATCACCAGGAAAGCCTTTGCAGGCAGGATGACATCTACTGATCCTGGAGCTGCGTCTTTATCGCCGCCTAGTTTTTTGTTGAAATGAGATCTTCTTCCTAAGATAAAAAAATGGGGTTTTTATGAAAGTAGAACAGATTGCCATATTTCTGGAAAACAAGTCAGGCCGCATGGCTGAGATCACCGCCATTCTTGCCCAGAACGGTATTAATATCCGCGCCATGTCCCTGGCCGACACTGCTGATTTCGGCATTTTACGCCTCATCGTCAACGACACCGAAAAGGCCCGCAATGTCCTCAAGGACAACGGTTTCACCGTGGGCACAACGGAAGTCATCGTTGTCGAGGTCGGCGACAAGCCCGGCGGCCTGGCCCACGTCCTCCAGGTCATCAAAGAGGGCGACCTCAACATTGAATACATGTATGCCTTTACCCAAAAAAGTGGTGAAACCGGCCTGATCATCTTTCGTTTTGATGAGCTTGACCGGGCCATTGACATCCTTGCCAAGGCCGAGATCAGGCTGCTGTCCGGCGACGAGGTCTACGCCATATAATCAAATTTGTTATGTCGGCAGCCGATCTGCCTTTGCACATGAATTGACCAGCAATTCATGCCCGCTCGTTTAATTTTTCTTGGGAGAGAGATGATTATGAAGAGTACGTTTAGAAATTCTCTGACGACTTTGACCATTGTGGCCTGTGCGGCCATGGCCGTCACCTTTTTTAGCGGTTGCAGCAAAAAGGAAGAAGTAAAGGAAAACATCAAAGTCGGTGCCATTTTGGCCGAGACCGGTGGCGCCTCCTTTTTAGGTGGCCCCGAGGCCCGCACCATCAGGATGATGGTTGAGCAGATTAACGCTGGCGGCGGCATTAATGGTCAGCAGATCGAACTCATTGTCAAGGACTCTGCCGCCAGCCCGGACAAAGCCATTTCCTTTGCCAAGCAGCTCATAGAAGAGGAGAAGGTTATCGCCATTCTCGGCCCCTCCACCTCCGGCGAGAGCATGAAGCTCAAATCAATCTGTGAAAAATCTGAGACCATTCTCCTCTCCTGCGGTGCTGCTGAGGTTATTGTCAACCCGGTGGCCAAATGGGTTTTCAAAACTCCCCAAACCGACAGCTTTGCCGCCCAAAAAATCTTTATGGAGATGAACAATCTGGGCATCAACAAGATCGCCATCCTGGCCGGCAACACCGGCTTTGGCAAGGCAGGTCGCGAGCAGCTCAAGAAATTTGCGCCTCAGTTTAATATCGAAATCCTTGAAGATGAGGTCTACGACAAAAAATCCACCGACCTCTCGGCTGTGGTCGCCAAGATCAAGGCCAATGCCGATGTCCAGGCCGTGGTTAACTGGTCCATTGTTCCGGCCCAGGCCATTGTTGCCAAGAATATGCGCCAGGCCGGTTGGGACGTCCCCCTCTTCCAGAGCCATGGCTTCGGTAACGTCAAGTATATCGAGGCAGCCGGTGAGGCGGCCGAAGGTATCATCTTCCCCAGCGGTCGTCTTCTCGCTGCCGATGTTCTGCCTGATGACGCCCCCCAGAAGGCGGTTCTGAAGAAATACATCGCCGATTATGAGGGTAAGTATGAGGGCGAGAAGGCCTCCACCTTTGGTGGCCACGGCTTTGACGCCATCATGATTCTCGCCAAGGCCATTGAAAATGCCGGTAGCAGCGACAAGGCCAAGGTCCGCGATGCCATTGAGAATCTTCAGGGCCATGCCGGTACCGGCGGTGTCTACAACTTCAGCGCCACCGACCATAACGGCCTGGATATTGACGCCTTTGAGATGATGACTGTAAAAGACGGCAAGTTCGTTCTTTACAACAAGTAATCTCTCGTCGGACTGTAAGCAAACTCCGACAGGGCAGGAGTTAAATCCTGCCCTGTCTTCATGACTTTTTATCCTCCAAAGGCACAGGGACACAAAGCAGGTATCCACCACAGTCTTTGTGCCTCTGTGCCTTTGGGGTATTAATATCCCCTCATGTCTCTCGATCTCTTTAGCCAATACATCTTTGCCGGCATTACCTACGGTATTATTTATGCCATCGTCGCCATTGGCTTTAATATTATCTACAACACCACCGGCATCATTAATTTCGCCCAGGGCGAATTTGTCATGCTGGGCGGCATGACCGCCATTTCACTCCACAACTACATGCCCCTGCCGCTGGCAATTATCGCTGCAGTGCTCTTCACCATGCTCATTGGCGCCCTGGTTGAGATCGTCTTTATCCGCTGGCTGGAAAGTCCTTCCGTGCTCCGGATGATCATTATCACCATCGGCCTTTCCATCATTATCCGCGAAATTGCCCTTCACGTCTGGGGTGATACCGTCCGGGCCCTGCCCTACTTCACCGGCAATGTCGTGAGCTCCATGACTATTCTAGGAGCGGCCATTTCACCGCAGGTGATCTGGGTGCTGGCTGTCTGCTCCTGTATCGTCGTGCTGCTCAGCCTGTTTTTCAAGTTCACCCCCCTGGGCAAAGAGATGCAGGCCTGCGCCGCCAACCGCCTGGCTGCCACCCTGTGCGGTATTAATGCCAAGAACATGGTGACCTTTTCCTTTATGCTCAGCGCCGCCATTGGCGCTGTGGCCGGCTGTGTTGTGTCACCCATCACCTCGAGCCAGTATGATATGGGCACCGGCCTGGCCATTAAGGGCTTCACCGTTGCCGTTCTAGGCGGCCTTGGCAACTCCATGGCCGCTGTGGCCGCCGGCTTGCTCTTGGGCATCCTCGAGGCCTTCAGTGTCGGCGTTGGTTTCCCCCTGGCCTTTCAGGACGCTATTTCCATCTCGATTTTGCTGATCATTCTTTTTGTTCGGCCCCATGGTCTCTTCGGCAATAAAGAGGCTGCCAGCCTCAAGGAGTTCTAATGGGTGCCAAAAAACTTACCTCCATTGTCCTTCTTGTCGCTGTCGTCATTGCCGTCCAGGTGATCACCCACCTCACCGGCACCAGCTATTACCTGACCCAGCTCACCATGAGCATCTACTCCTGCCTGCTCATCGTCGGCCTCTGCCTGGTGATGGGCTATGCCGGTCAAATTTCCCTGGGTCATGCCGGTTTTTTTGCCATCGGCGGCTACACCTCAGCATCACTAACGACCTTAAACCTCCTGCCGGCCCTTGACAGCGGCAGCAGCTGTGTCAGCCTGCTCAACACCATGGGGCTGCTTATGGCCCGCACCAACATGTTCGGCGAGCCCCTCCTGTCTGTGCACCCCTGGTTCGCCTGCCTGCTGGCCGTCACCATCACCGCCCTTATCGCCTTTTTGATCGGCATACCGGTTTTGAAGCTCAAAGGCCATTATCTGGCCATGGCCACCTTGGGTTTTGGCATTATTATCTACCGCATTGTCCTGGCCATGGAGATCTTCGGCGAGGCTGACGGCATCTCCGATGTCCCGGGGTTTCCTTTGCTGCCCGGTCTTACGGTCAACGGCAACCTCGATAACCGGGTGGTGAATTATTATATTGCCGCCGCAGTTCTTATTGTCGGCTTTATCCTGCTCTTGAACCTCATTAACTCCCGGGTAGGTCGGGCCCTACGCGCCATCCACGGGGCCGCAGATGCTGCCGATGCCATGGGCATCAATACGGCGCGCTATAAGCTTTACACCTTTGTGCTCTCCGCTGTCTTTGCCGCTGTGGCCGGGGTGCTTCTCACCCATTATACCGGCGGCATCAGCCCTTCGGATGCCGGAGTGATGAAGTCGGTACGCTACGTCGCCATTGTTGCCATCGGTGGTATGGCCAGCCTCTGGGGTGCCCTGACCATGGGCGGCATCTTAAACTTCCTCTCCCTGCGCGGCCTCTTTGGCTCTTACGATGATGCTGTGTTCGGGGCCATCCTGATCATCATTATGCTTTTTGCCCCGGATGGTGTTTTACGCCTCAAACTATGGCACAGGCTTAAAGGCCACAAGGAGGAGAGATAATGGCTCTTCTCAAGGTCCGTGACCTCAACAAACGTTTTGGCGGCCTGCATGCCGTTAACAATGTTAATTTCGCTGTTAACCAGGGAGACATCAAGGCGGTGATCGGCCCCAACGGCGCCGGCAAAACCACCCTCTTTAATCTCATCTGCGGCGCCCTCGAGGCTGACTCAGGCGCGGTCGAGTTTAACTCCCAGGCCATTCTCGGCTTGAAGCCTTACCAAATTGCCGCAACCGGTATTGCCCGCACCTTTCAAAACCTCAAGATGTTTCCAGGCATGACAGCCCTGGAGAATGTCATGGTTGGCCTCCACACCCAGAGCAGCGCCGGATTCTGGGCGGGCATGCTCAACGTCCCCTCAACCTGGCGCGAAGAAAAGGAAATTCGAGAGCGGGCTTACGAACTTCTCGAACTTCTCGACATCAGCCAATTTGCCGACACAGAGGCCAGCAGCCTGGCCTTTGGCCAACAAAGAGCGGTTGAGTTTGCCCGGGCCCTGGCCTCAGACCCCACCTTGCTGCTTCTTGATGAGCCGGCTGCCGGCCTCAACATCTATGAAACCGCCGAGGTTGCCCGACTCATCACCAAAATCCAACAGCAGGGAATCACCGTCCTGCTGGTGGAACACGATATGAGTCTGGTCATGGATATCTCCGATGAAATTGTCGTCTTGAGCTTCGGCCAGCATATTGCCGAAGGCACTCCCAGCGAGATCCAGCATAATAAAGAAGTCATTCAGATCTACCTCGGAGAATAACAGAGAGTGGCATTATGCTGAAAATACGAAATCTCGAAGCTGGCTACGGCAAACTGCGCGTCCTTAAAAAAATCTCCCTGCACGTTAACAGCGGTGAGATTGTCACCCTGATTGGCGCCAACGGCGCCGGCAAGACCACCCTTCTCTACACCATTGCCGGCATGATCCGTTCCAGCGCCGGCGACATTGTTCTCTTTGACCATAATCTCAGATCGTCGACACCACAGGCCATTGTCAAAATGGGCTGTTCCCTGGTGCCAGAGGGTCGCCAGGTCTTCTCGACCATGAGTGTCGAGGATAATCTGATTCTCGGTGGCTATGTCCGCTATAAAGGCGACAAGAAATACTCCCAGACAACCGAGCTTGCCGCTATCTATGATATTTTTCCCGTACTCAAAGAACGCCGGGACCAACTGGCCGGCACCCTTTCCGGCGGTGAACAGCAGATGCTGGCCATGGGCCGAGCCCTGATGGCCGGTCCCAAGCTGATTATGATGGATGAACCTTCAACCGGACTGGCGCCCCTCATCGTCAAGGATATATTTAATATTATTCTGCGCCTGCGCCAGGCCGGGAACACCGTTCTTCTCGTTGAACAAAATGCCAAGGCTGCCTTGGCGATTGCCGATCGCGGCTATGTCCTTGAGACCGGTAAAATTATTCTCCAAGGCCCTGCAGACGATCTCTTGAACAACTCCGACGTCCAGCGCGCCTATTTAGGACGGGATGTCGATTCCGAAACAGCAACCTGTGATATAGTCTAAGAGGCCCTGACAAGCGTCGGTCCATACTGCATTTGTCACAGGCCAGAGTGTTTGACCACAAATTTTGAACTTCTAAGCAAAGTGAAGACCATGAACTACTGGGAAGAAGAAAAAGAGTGTATGTCTCGCAGTGACCTTGAGCAGCTCCAGCTTGAACGGTTGCAATCCACCCTCTTTCGGGTTACCACCCATGTGCCTTTTTACCGCAAAAAATTCAAAGAAGAAGGCATCGATCCCGATGGCTTCAACTCCCTTGCCGACCTCAGCAAACTGCCCTTTACCACCAAGGGCGACCTGCGCAACAACTATCCCTATGGCCTCTTTGCCGTGCCTCTGCGGGACATTGTCAGGGTCCATGCCTCCTCCGGCACCACCGGCACGGCCACCGTGGTGGGCTACACCAGAAACGACCTGAAGACCTGGTCGAACATGGTGGCACGTATTCTCACAGCTGCCGGGGTCACCAACGACGATGTCGTCCAGATCGCCTTTGGCTATGGCATGTTCACCGGCGGTTTCGGTCTCCACTATGGCGCCGAACGCTTGGGTGCCTCGGTTATTCCCATTTCCAGCGGCAATACCAAGCGCCAGATCCAGATCATGCAGGACTTCCGCACCACCGCCCTGGTATGCACGCCGAGCTACGCCCTTGTACTGGCCGATGCCATGGAGGATATGGACATCAACATCAATGCCCTGACTCTCAAATTCGGCCTCTTTGGCGGCGAACCGTGGTCGGAAGCGATGCGCCGCGAGATCCAGACCAAGCTCGGCATTATTGCCACTGACAATTACGGCCTCAGTGAAGTCATGGGCCCGGGTGTTGCCGGCGAATGTATTGAGAGAAATGGTCTCCACATCAATGAAGACCATTTCCTGGTGGAAATCATCAATCCTGACACGCTTGAACCCGTAGCTGACGGCGAGGTGGGCGAGGTGGTGGTCACCACCCTTACCAAGGAGGGCTTCCCGGTTATCCGCTATCGGACCCGCGATCTTGCCCGCATCATTGACGAGCCCTGTGCCTGCGGCCGCACCCTTCGGCGCATGAGCCGCATCATCGGCCGCACCGATGACATGCTCATCATCAAGGGCGTCAATGTCTACCCCATGCAGATTGAATCCATCCTCTTTGACATCGAAGGGGTTGAGCCCCATTATCAGATCATTGTTGAACGCGAAGGGCGCCTGGACAAGGCCCAGGTACTTGTCGAGGTTACCGAGTCCATCTTCTTTGATCAGATGAAGAAACAGCGCCAGCTTGTGGACCATATCAAGAAACGCCTTGCGGCTGAACTTGGGATTGGTGTTGAGGTTAAGCTGGTTGAGGAGAAATCTCTGGAACGGTTTGAGGGCAAGGCCAAGAGGGTTATTGATAAGAGGGATTTTTCTGGGGAGTAGCTTTGCTTACTCTTTCACCTTTACGAAAAGGGGTTGATGGCTGAGATGCCATCAACCCCTTTTTTATTTGAGAGCAGTTCAGGGGGCCTCTTTCAGTCTGGAGCTCGATTTAGCCTATTATTTTTCTCTTGCCCCCAAGAAAACTCCAGAACATAATGCTTACAAATTATGATAGGATTTCAGTACTGCCATAAATAGGGTAAACATGCCTCCCTGGCTGTCGTAGGGTACAAATCCTACAGGAGACTCCCCCTGAGACAAAGCTTTTGGCTTTACTGGCACGAGCAAAACTCCTCCACATAGAAAACAATGGTTCCGTCATGCTTGATTTGATCCACTCTTTTCGCAGTAGCGAGCTTGACTTTTTGCTGGGCAAATTAACCCATGCCGGTTCCCTGTACTTCATTGTCCCCTTTTCGATTGTGCTGGCCTCTTTTTTGTTTTTTTACCATAAAATCCTAGAGTGCCAGCTCCTCTTCCTGTCCTTATTTCTAACGGTTGTTAGTAGCCATACAATCAAACTGATTTTCAAAAGACCTCGCCCAACTGTTCATCCGTCTTTGATTCCTATACCAATGGATTGGTCTTTTCCCAGTGCGCACACTGCTCAGGTCGCTATTTTATGTTTTTGGGGGATTTTGTTTGCTCTTAAATATTTCCCTCCTGTTTTGTCCTGGACAGTCTGCATTTTTTGCATAATGCTCGCGGGGCTTGTCGGCCTTTCTCGTATTTACCTCCAAGTCCATTACCCGACAGATGTCGTAGCCGGCTTGTTGCTGGCCGCCGTGATTTTTTGGCTGTCTCAC
>JBFFIS010000050.1:0-10925 GCA_041556375.1 Desulfurivibrionaceae bacterium
AAAAAACCCTGCCTTGACAAAGAAAATAGCCATACTTATTGTTGCTTCCAAGTCCCGCTGTCCCGAGGGGCAGCCGTTGTAAATGCGTGATCCTTAAGGGGATTTGGACGAAAGTTTCTGTTATTTATCTTCGCTATTTTGCTTCCCGCCTCATCTTTGATGATTTGCATACCTCTTTTGAACTTTACCTTTGGTAGAGAGGGGGTTGCCCGGTAGGCAGGACAGCTTTTTGCTAGAGTGTGTTGCGCTATGTATGAGGAGGATCTGGTGTCGGAAAAAAAGGAAAATCTCCAGGAGCCTGTGGCGGATGAACAGGTAACGGATGAGTCTGTGATAGAAAATGCGGTAGGGCAGGAGCCGGAAGAGCAGGTTGAAGTTGATGAGTTGACCATGGCCCGTCAGGAATGTCAGGAGACCAAGGATCAGCTGCTCAGGCTTGCCGCCGAGTTTGAAAATTATAAGAAGCGTATGGAGCGGGACCGATCAAAGGCCCTGAAGTATGCCGAAGAAAACTTTATCAAAGAATTGTTGCCAGCTGTCGATAATCTTGAGCGGGCCATTGAGCAGGGGCGGAAGGCCGGCAATAGCAGTGAGCTGTTGCAAGGTGTTGAGCTGACCTTTAAAGGTCTTGTTGCCACGTTGGAGAAATTTCAGGTTACGCCACTGGAATCTATTGGTCAGCCTTTTGATCCCAACTTTCATGAGGCCCTGGCAATGGATCATAGCGATGAGGTCGCTGAAAATCACGTCTTGGTGGAGTTTGAAAAGGGTTACCATTATAAAGATAAGCTTCTCAGGCCTGCCAAGGTCGTTGTCTCCAAAGGAGCTGCTGCCGACTGACATGCTGTTGACAGAGGTATTGAACGCACAACTGCAAAAATTGAATCGAACTATATTTTTTAAGGAGTTTACCAGTTATGGGAAAAACAATCGGAATTGATCTTGGAACAACTAATTCCTGTGTTGCTGTAATGGAGGGTGGCGAGCCCACTGTCATCACAAATGCAGAGGGTAATAGGACGACACCATCCGTGGTGGCCTTTTCCGATAGCGGCGAGCGTCTGCTTGGTCAGGTCGCCCGGCGCCAAGCGGTTACCAATCCTACCCGCACCATCTTTGCAATGAAGCGCCTCATTGGCCGCAACTTTTCAGACCCTGAGGTCAAGAAATCTATTGAGGTCAGCCCCTTTCATATCGTTGAGGGCAATGGCGAACCAGCAGTTGAGGTCGAAGGTAAGACCTACACCGCAGCAGAGCTCTCTGCCATGGTTCTCGGCAAGATGAAGCAGACAGCTGAGGAATATCTGGGCGAAACCGTTACCGATGCGGTTATTACCGTTCCTGCTTATTTTAATGACAGTCAGCGTCAGGCCACCAAGGATGCCGGTAAGATCGCCGGTCTCAATGTTCAGCGTATCATTAACGAGCCCACCGCCGCCTCACTGGCCTACGGACTTGATAAGAAAGGCGAAGAGACCATTGTTGTTTTCGACCTTGGCGGTGGTACCTTTGATGTTTCCATCCTGGAGATCGGCGACGGTGTTTTCGAGGTGAAGTCGACCAATGGTGACACCTTCCTCGGTGGTGAAGATTTTGATATGCGTATTGTTAACTGGCTTGCCGATGAGTTTAAGCGCGACCAGGGTATTGACCTGCGCAGCGATAAAATGGCCCTCCAGCGTCTGAAGGAGGAGGCTGAAAAGGCCAAGCATGAGCTGTCCTCTGCCATGGAGACCGAGATTAACCTGCCCTTTATCACCGCCGACGCCTCTGGACCGAAGCATCTTAATATAAAGTTCTCCCGCGCCAAGCTTGAGTCTTTGGTTGATGACCTTGTTGAGCGTACCGTCGGCCCGTGCCGTACCGCTCTCAAGGATGCCGGTTTGTCTGCCAGTGATATCGATGAGGTTATCCTCGTTGGTGGTATGACCCGTATGCCCAAGGTGCAGGCCAAGGTTAAGGAGATTTTTGGTAAGGAGCCCAATAAGAGTGTTAACCCTGATGAGGTTGTCGCTATTGGCGCCGCTATTCAGGGCGGCGTTCTCCAGGGTGATGTTAAGGATGTTCTTCTCCTTGATGTTACCCCTCTCTCCCTCGGTATTGAGACCCTTGGCTCGGTAACCACCAAGCTTATTGAAAAAAATACCACGGTGCCCACCAAGAAGAGTCAGATTTTCTCCACGGCTGCCGATAACCAGCCTGCCGTATCCATCCATGTTCTCCAGGGTGAGCGGGAGATGGCCCATGACAATAAATCCATCGGTCGTTTTGAGCTGGCCGATATCCCGCCGGCACCGCGCGGCGTGCCGCAGATTGAGGTAACCTTTGATCTTGATGCCAATGGTATTTTGCACGTCTCCGCCAAGGATATGGGGACAGGCAAGGAGCAGTCCATCAAGATCACAGCCTCAAGCGGTCTTACTGAAGATGAGATTGAGCGCATGAAGCAAGACGCCGAGTCCCATGCCGAGGAAGACAAGAAGCGCAAGGCCTTGGTCGAGGCCAAGAATAATGGCGACTCCCTGGTTTATGCCACGGAGAAGAGCCTCAAAGAGGTTGGCGACAAGGTGGATGACGACACCAAGAAGAAGGTGGAGGTCGCCATGGAGACCATGAAGAAGAGCCTTGAAGGTGATGATATCGAGGCCATTAAGGCCGCCACTGAGGAGTTGACCCAGGCCTCTCATAAGCTTGCTGAGATCATGTATGCCCAGGCCTCCCAGCAGCAGCCCGGTCCTGAAGGGCCAGCGGCCGGCGATGATAAAGGCGGCGATGATGATGTTGTTGACGCCGATTTTGAAGAGGTCAAGTAGCGACTCCTTCAACGAAATAGTGAAAGCCTAAAAGGGCGGGGGAGAGATCCTCCGCCCTTTTTTTGTTTATCCTGGGACTTCGGAATTCCTCAGCTTTCTCTAAATGGTTGTAGGGTGTTTGAGCTGCTTACTGCCGCCTGTGGCTGAGCAGCCACATCGTCGTGTAGGGCTGTTTTAGCTTGCGAGGTTGACGCCGGCGACCTCGAAGACCTCATTGATAGGCTTCAGGGGGTAATCGCCGCGAGGAACGCGTTGCAGCTCGTCAAAGGTGGTTATCCCGCTCAGAATCAGGCGTAAACCATCCTCAAAGAGCATGTTGATCTCCTGTTTTTCTCTGGCCATGATAGAGATGACGTCAGAGGTTTCTTTGTCCCGTATCATTTTTTTGATGGCCGGGGTCACCGACAGAAATTCAAAGACGCCTTGGCGGCCACTATAGCCTGAATTCCTGCAGTGGGAGCAGCCCTTGCCCTTGCGGATGTCATAGCGGTCACTATTTTCTAAAATATCATCGATTATTGCTGTGTCGATGCTCAGCACAGCCATCTCCTCACGGCTTGGTAAGTATTTTTCTGAACACCGTAAACAGTTTTTGCGTAACAGGCGCTGATTGATCGATGACACCACTGTACAGGAGACAAGAAACTCCTCAATGCCGAGATCGACCAGTCTTACCACTGCCCCGGCGGCGTCCTCGGTGTGCATGGTGGTAAAGACAAGGTGGCCGGTCAGGGCAGCCTGAACGGCAATCTCAGCCGTTTCCAAGTCCCGGATCTCCCCCACCATGATGACATCGGGGTCTTGCCTGAGCAGGGAACGCAGGGCACGCGGGTACGTGAAGCCGACTTGGGGTAGGACATTGCTCTGGTTGATAAAGCCGGTGGAATGATACTCCACCGGATCTTCCACGGTGACAATGTTGAGGCCGACGTTGTTAATCTCGTTAATGGCGGCATGCAGGGTGGTGGTCTTGCCGCTGCCGGTGGGTCCGGTGGCAATAACGATGCCGCCGGCCTGTTTGATACAACGCTGAAAATCCGCCAAGGTCCTGGGTGGCATCATCAGGTCCTGGATGGTGCTGATGGCGACTCGGCTGGTCTTGTCCAGTACCCGCAAGGCCACCTTCTCACCGTAGATCGTGGGAAAGGTGCAGATGCGGAAGTCAACGGTATGACCACTGATCACCCTGGCAAAGGAGCCTTCGTGGGGGACATTCTTTTTGTCCAGCCGCATGACAGAGTGATGTTCGCTGCCCATGACCTTGAGGCGGGTGATAGTGGGGGGCATTTCTTCCAGCGGCATTGACTGCATGAGATGCAGGACGCCGTCGATACGGTAACGGATATGGGCCTCGCCGGCATGGGGTTCGATATGGATGTCGCTTGCCTGCAGTTGGATGGCCTGGGCAAGTAGTCGGTTGACAAACATGACTCGATCTTCACCAACCATGGTGTGATGTTCTGCCCTGATTCCTCTCGGGCTGATGTCATCGAGTTGGAAGAGCTTCTGGATACCGCCCTCAAGGTCTGAGGAGATGGTCAGGGCGGGGATGATCCGGCACCCAGTTAATCTTTCCACCTCCTCAATGGCATTGTGGTCGAGGGGGTTAGACATGGCCAGGGTGATCTGTTTTTCACCCTCTACCTCCAGCAAAAAAACGGGCAAGACCCTGTGGCGCTGACATACTTCCTGGGGGAGGATGTTAATAAGGGAGCGATCGACGGCCTGGAAGTCTTTTTCGGAGAGATTTATAAAGTCTACATTAAGCTGTTGACTGAGAAAGTTAAGGAGTTGATTTTCCGTTATGTAGCCGAGCGCAATCAAGGTTTCGCCGATCGGCAACCCACGGACCGCTTGTTCGGCCAGGGCCTCGGTGAGCTGTGCTGAGGAGATGAGTTCCTTGTCCTGGAGAAGCTCTCCTAATTTGCCCTTGTGGTCCATTTTTTCACTCCTCTTGTAGCTGGTTGGTGGCAGGAAATTGGTGTTAGAGTGTGATTAATTATCTTTAAAGGGGCCGTAACAAGCAATAAAAAAAGGTGAGAAACTCAACCTTGGTATGTCTATGAGTGCCAGCTATCACGGGGCTAAAAAAAATCTAGAAGCTTTTGGGAATTATTAAGCCTAGTTATGAGGGGTGTTGCCAGCCCTCCTTTTTTATGGGCAAGACGTTTTTTTTTTACATCGATTGTCGCCAGGGTCTTTTTTTCAGACAAAAGACTTTATGACTCGCCCACTTTGTGGTTTATGAGGGCATATTGAATTTTGTTTGCCAAATACTCTAACGGCCACCCAAAAAAGAAAACGAAAAAATGAGAATATTGTCAGGTATCCAGCCATCTGGAAAACTTCATGTCGGCAATTATTTCGGCATGATGAAGCCGATGATTGAAAATATGGACAGGGGAGAGCTTTACGCTTTTATCGTCAATTTTCATGCTTTGACCTCGGTGCAGGATAAAGAGGCCTTGCAGCGTGACACCTTGGAGGCGGCTGCTGATTTTCTAGCACTGGGGCTTGATCCAGAGCGCTGTGTTTTCTGGGTCCAGTCCGATGTCCCTGAGGTCACAGAATTGATGTGGTACCTGTCCGCCTTGACCCCTATGGGCCTGTTGGAGCGCTGTCATTCTTATAAGGATAAGGTGGCCAAGGGAATTGCCTCCACCCATGGTCTCTTTTCCTATCCGGTGCTGATGGCCGCTGACATCCTGCTCTTTCAGGCTGAGATCGTCCCGGTTGGCAAGGATCAGAAACAGCACCTGGAGGTGGCCCGTGATATCGCTATAAAGTTTAATAATAGCTTTGGTGACACCTTTGTGGTACCGGAACCCCAGATCTCTGAGACCCTGGCCACGGTGCCCGGTACGGACGGCCAGAAAATGTCCAAGTCATATGGCAACACCATCGGTATCTTTTTAACCCAGAAAGAACTGAAAAAACGAGTGATGTCTATCGTTACGGATTCTGCTCCGGTGGAGGAGCCAAAAGATCCGGACAAGTGCAACCTCTATAATATTTTTAAGCTCTTTGCCCCGGCTGAGCGTGTGGCCGAAGTGCATGACCTCTACGTGGGTGGTGGAGCGGCCTATGGGTATCTGAAGCTTGAACTGGTCGATATTCTCTGGGAGTATTTTCGTGAGGCCCGGCAGAAGAGGGATGCCCTTGTTGCCGATCCCGGCTATCTCCGCGATGTCCTTGCCCGGGGTGCTGAAAAGGCCCGTGATAAGGCGACGGTGACCCTTGATCTGGTTCGGGAGCGTATCGGTATCTGTTATTAGTTTGTCTCCTCTTTTATTTGTCTGAGTCAAGGCCGCTTCCTTTCCGGGAAGCGGCTTTTTTTGTGTCATTATATTGACTACTTCTGTGCTTGCTATTAGGGCTAAGGGGAAAAAAATGCCTATTGGCGTTATACGGGACAGGATGTTCTTAATATTTGTGTAGGGCCGTAATGTTTTAATTTTCTTCAAAAAAGATGTTTTTTCGGGAGGTTGCTCTTTTCTTTGAGGCTGGCTGGGCTTTGTTTGTGAATGGTTGTCTGTTGTGGCACGAAAATAGCATTTTTTGTTGAGTGTCAATTCTCTGAACAGGCGAGGATGCCAGCAAGGAAAGTGCCCATGGAAGAACAAACTATGTCTACAAATTATCAAGAATCGAACAATGGACAAGGAAGCCTGGATGATGTGCTCCGTGAGTTGCAGCAGCTCAAGGAAGAGTCTGCCCGCCTTGTCCTCCTTAACGACCTTCATGCCCGATTGGCCAGTGCCGTTGATCTACCAAGTATGATTGATGCCTTTTCGGTATGGCTCATGCCCCGTGTTCCTCATGAACTCATGGCCTTTGATGCCCCGAACAATAAGCGTCGGCATTTATGCTGCTCCTGCCATGGCCCGGAAAGACAGCATGTCGTCGGACTTGCCGAGAGGCTCTTTAGCGATGCCCGTCGCCTGCCGCTCATCAGGAAGTGGAAGGAGGGCGATTTTTTTATCCATAACTGGCCTCTGGATTTCGGAAGTTCGAGCGGCATCATCCTGGTGATGCGTCAGGACCAACGCTTGACTGCCATGGAAGAAAAAGTTGTCAGCGAAGCCCTGGCGGTTCTTTGTGAGCCCCTGCACCGAGCCTTGGCCTATGAGGACGTTTTTCAGCAGGCCAAATGTGACGCCCTTACCGGCTTGGCCAACAGGCGTGTCTTTGAAGAGCGTCTGGGTCCCCTTGTTGATAGCGCCAGGCGGCATGGCCACCCGCTGACCTTGGTCAGTATGGACCTTGATCACTTTAAACAGGTTAATGATCATCTGGGCCATGCTACAGGTGATGAGGTCTTGAAAAAGGTAGCCCAAACCTTTTCGGCAATGATCCGCTCATCGGATATTTTGGTGCGCATGGGGGGAGACGAGTTCATGCTCATCTTGCCTGATACAGATCTGGCCTCAGCCCGTATTTTGGCAGAACGCCTCTGCCTGGCTGTCGATAAACTGGAGATTTACTCCACTGCTGACTTGAAACTCGGGGTTAGTATTGGCTTAAGCCAGTGGCAACCAGGGATTAGTGATGAGGCGTGGCTGGAAAGGGTTGATGAGTTGCTCTATGAGGCGAAAGGCCATGGCCGTAACCAGGTTTATGTTGAGCCTGCCGGCGGCTGAAAAAAAGCTGGATTTATTAGGTGTTTTAAGGGGAAGATGGTGAGTGCCGTCTTCCCCTTTTTTTATTTTTTTGAGGTCGTATTATGCGCATCAAGGTTGTTAATAAAATCGCCCAGGAGGGACTGGATTTTTTTCCGCCCGACTATACCGTCAGTCCGGGGGTTGACGACCCCGAGGGCATTATTGTTCGCAGTTCACAGATAAATGTTGAAGACTATCCTTCTTTGCTTGCCGTGGCCCGGGCCGGCGCCGGTGTCAATAATATAACCGTTGAGAGGGCCACTGAGCTTGGTATTCCCGTCTTTAATACCCCCGGTGCCAACGCCAATGCCGTGGCGGAGCTTGTCATGGTTATGGCCGGTATCGGTGCCCGTAATATAGTTTCAGCAATTGAGTTTTGTCAGGGCCTTTCCGGGATGTCCGAAGAAGAGATGCAGTCCCATGTTGAAGGGCGCAAAAGTACTTTTCGTGGCATGGAACTGGCCGGTAAAACTCTAGGGGTGTTGGGGCTTGGCCAGATTGGTGTTTTGGTGGCCAACAAGGGGGTCCGGCAGCAGATGCGGACCATCGCCTATGATCCTGCCCCGGCTCTGGAAAATATTCACCGTCTCTCTGCGCAGGTTATGCTGTCACGATCACTTGCCGACCTTCTGGCCGTTGCAAATGTGTTAACGGTCCATGTTCCCCTGACCGCCAAAACCTCGGGACTGGTCGATAGCAAACTTCTTGCCCAGCTTCCTGATGGTGCCATGCTTATCAATTATTCACGGGGCCCGGTGGTGGTTGAGGAGGATGTCAAGGTGGCCTTGGAGAGCGGTAAGCTGTCACTCTATATTAGCGATTTTCCCTCGGTACAACTGCTCGGCCATCCCCATGTTCTCACCACTCCTCATTTAGGGGCGTCAACAGAGGAATCTGAGGAGCAATGCGCCTCCATGGCGGTAAAGGAGCTCGTTGACTATCTGCAGTTCGGCTCAGTGGTTCGAAGTGTCAATTTCCCAACTGCTGAGTCTATTCCTGGCGGCCAGGTTCATAGCCGGTTGATTATGATCAATCGTGATCGGCCCGGAATGATCGGTTTTGCCTCCCAGGCTTTAGGGGATGATGGTATCAATATATCGAGTTATCTAAATGAGAGTAATGGTGTTATTGGCTATAATATCATTGACTTGGAGTCTGCTGTGCCCAGGGAGACCTTGGCCCGGATTCAGAGCCATGACGATGTGATTCGCCTACGGACCATTGTTTTTTGATATTTTCATATGCCTCCTTGGTCCATTTTGTCGCTGTGGTTCTATGGCTAAGGTCAATATCTTGACAAGTGTTCTCTCTGTTCTTACCTGTGTTAATACTTTCTTGTGTTCAGCTCTTTTTCGTCTTATTCCCAATGGTTAGGGCGGGGGGCGAGTCTGGAGATATGGTTATATTTTTCGTGGATAAAGAAATTGGAGGATGGCATGCAATTTGACAAGTTCACCTTGAAATCTCAGGAGGCCCTACAGGGGGCAGGGCAGCTTGCCGGTACACGAGGGCATCAGGAGATTGTCCCTGAGCATGTGTTTAAAATAATTCTCGAACAAAAAGAAGGTCTGCTGAGGTCGAGTATCCAGAAGATCGGCTGCGAACTGCCGCTCATTATAGCTGGAACGGAAGAGCTTCTTAAGAAAATACCCCAAGTGAGCGGCTCCGGCTTTGGTGAGGTCCATGGTTCGGCACGGCTGGGCAGAGTTCTTGACCAGGCCTTAAAGGAGGCCGAGGCCATGCATGACGAGTATATCAGCCTTGAGCATCTGGTTCTTGCCATGCTAGCGGAAAGGGATTCAGCCTTGGCGAAGATGTGTGCTCTGCATGGTCTCACCAGGGACGCCTTTTTCAAGGCCCTGGTGGAAATTCGCGGCAGTCATCGTGTCACTGACCAGAATCCTGAGGAGAAGTATCAGGCCCTGGAAAAATATTCATCAAATCTCACCGATCTTGCCCGGCGCGGCAAGCTTGATCCGGTTATTGGCCGGGACGACGAGGTTCGCCGGGTGGTCCAGGTTTTAAGTCGCCGTACCAAGAATAATCCGGTGTTGATCGGCGAGCCAGGCGTCGGTAAAACCGCCATTGTTGAGGGCCTGGCCCAACGCATTGTCATGGGTGATGTCCCTGACACTTTGCGCAATAAGGATGTGGTGGCCCTTGACCTGGGGGCCCTGATCGCCGGAGCTAAATATCGCGGCGAATTTGAGGACCGTCTCAAGGCGGTGTTGAAAGAGGTGGGAGAACGCCAGGGTGAAATTATTCTCTTTATTGATGAAATTCATACCTTGGTCGGGGCTGGAGCCTCGGAGGGGGCGATGGATGCCTCCAATATGCTCAAACCCGCGTTGGCCCGTGGCGAACTCCACTGCGTGGGGGCCACGACCCTCAATGAGTATCGGACTATTGAAAAGGACTCGGCTCTGGAGCGCCGTTTTCAGAAGGTCTTGGTGTTGGAGCCATCGGTAGAGGATTCCATCGCTATTTTGCGAGGGATCAAGGAAAAATATGAGGTTCACCATGGTGTCAGGATTCGGGATGGTGCCACAGTTGCTGCCGTCACCCTGTCAAGACGCTATATCACTGATCGTTTTTTGCCTGATAAGGCCATTGATCTCATTGATGAGGCCGCCTCCCGCATTCGTATTGAAATTGACTCCATGCCCACCGAAATTGATGAGGTGGATAGGCGGCGGATCAAGCTTGAGATCGAACGCGAGGCCTTGAAAAAAGAAAAGGACGCCGCCTCCAAGCAACGTTTAGAAAAGCTGGAGGAGGAGCTCGCCAATATCAACGAGCAGCTCAACTCGATGAAGAGCCACTGGCAGCTTGAGCGTGATATTATCCAGAATATTCGCAAGATTAAGAGCGATATGGACGAGGCCAAGGTTCAGGAGCAACAGGCCGAACGCATCCAGGATTTGAGCAGGGTGGCGGAGATTCGTCATGGGCTGCTGGTGGAGCTCGGTCGCAAGCTGGAAGAGGAAAACCAGAAACTCCAGGCCCTTCAGGCCGACCGGCAGATGCTCAAGGAAGAGGTCTCAGAGGAGGATATTGCTGCTGTGGTGGCGGTCTGGACCGGTATCCCCATGGATAAATTGCTGGAAGGGGAGAAGGAGCGTCTGGTGGGCGCGGAAATCCAGCTCGGTAAGCGGGTCATCGGCCAAGAGCAGGCTATCGCCGCGGTGGCCAATGCCGTACGCCGGGCCCGGGCCGGTCTCCAGGACCCAAATCGTCCCTTGGGGTCCTTTATCTTTTTAGGCCCGACCGGCGTCGGCAAGACAGAGCTCGCCCGGGCCCTGGCCGAGTTTCTCTTTGACAGCGAACAGGCCATGATCCGTCTCGATATGTCGGAATTCATGGAGAAGCATTCTGTGGCCCGGTTGATTGGCGCGCCTCCAGGCTATGTCGGCTATGAACAGGGGGGCTATCTCACCGAAGCGGTGCGTCG
>JBFFIS010000051.1:0-10819 GCA_041556375.1 Desulfurivibrionaceae bacterium
GAGTGCCTTCCACTGGGCTCTCACTTGGTTCTGCAGGCGCAGTTTCGGGTTCTTCCATGGGCGCAGTTTCGGCCATATCAGGAGCGATTACCTCTGTAGCCTCAGGGGCCAGCTCAGGTGTCGCTTCAGGAGCTACCTCAGGGGCCATGGGCTCAACTACCGGAGGAGTTGTTTCTTCAACGACCTCTGGCAGTTCAGCCTCCTGTGGTTCCTCAGCGACCTCCTGCTGCATCATCTCGTCAACAATCTGATCAACAGGGGGCAGAATGAAGTCATCACTGAGGAAGTCTGATTTCAAGATTTCCTGTTCAACGACGACGTAGTCTGTGACGATGGTGGAGATGACCGCCATCACCCGACGGTTTTTCATCCTGCCCTCTTCCGTGGCGTTATCGGCAATCGGTTCGCTCTCGCCGGCACCGCGGGTCTTCAGGCGCTCAGGATTGATACCGAAATTTTTGCTAAGATACTTTTTAACGGCATTGGCTCTGCGGCTAGAAAGCTGTTGGTTGTAGGCCTCGGAGCCAAGGTCACAGGTGTGGCCTTCAAGGAGGGCCTCTGTTTCAGGATAGAGGAGCATAAAGTCAGCGACTTTCTTGATTTCCTCTTCGTAGCCGGGGCGGAGGGTGGCCTTGTTAAGGTCAAATTCAACATGAAGTTCGATGGTAACGACTTTATCATGGGGAAGCTGGCGTTCCAGGATAATGATATCATCATCAACTACCGGAACCTCCTCAACATAAACGTCCTCAATAACCTCGGGGATTGCCGGTTCTTCGATAATCTCTGTAACCTCTTCAGTATCGATCATTACCGGCTCAAGGGCTTCTTCGACAACGGGTTCTTCAGGCTTTTCCTCTATAATAGGTTCAACAACAGGAGCGATAGGCTTAACTGGCACCCGCCGTTTAGCAAAAAAGATTTTTTCTACATAATCGTTAAGTTCAGATGGTGAGTCGACAGCTTCGTATTGAGCGAGGAAACCACAGCCGCCAATTTTGGCGATGGTGCTCATGTTTTTGGCACCTTGGGGGTCATTGCCGATGAGGATGGGGTAGTAGCATACCGAGCCGCGGAACTTCTTTTTCATGTAGGCGGACTCGTAAATGGCTGATTTAGGGATATTTATACCGTCACTGATCAGCATGACGGCATGGGAACCGTTGAGCTTACGTAAATCCTTGGTGCCGGAGATAAAGGTCATGCCAAGGGGGTCAAAGTCACTGATGGCGTGAGTTTTGGTGGCGATGATCGGCGTGAACCCTTTTGCATCAATATGGTAGAGACCAAAGGTCGTTGAGAAGTCCTTCTCAAAAATTTCAGCTTTGGGGCCATAGATGCGAAGCATGCGGCGATGAGGAATTTTGGGAATGGTCTTACCGATGTTTGAGATAAGTGCTCTGGCAATCTTTTGATTCGGAGTTTCACCGCCAAAGAAAGTCTCACCCAAACCGTCAACAATTATCATGAGATTGTCGGTCTTTTGAAGGTAAGCACCTGTTTTCAAACGGTTGGTTAATTCAGCCGAGCTGTAGACCGGCGGGGTGGAGCTCAATGCCGGCGTACTACTAAGGAGAAAAACCGAAAGCATTAGTAATGGGGTCACAATTGTAAAAAATCGTGATTTCATACACTTACCTCTTTTTTTTGAGAGTTGCCATGGTCAAATAATTTTGAAAGGTGAATCGGCTCATACCTCTCTTAGACCGATTTTAACGGTCATATTGTATTATAAATATCTAAAATATCAAAACTTTTATCTTTTGAATTTCCCCGATAATTAGGGGTTTTTTAACGAAATGAAAACAGAAATGGCAATGACACAACCCATGGTGGCTATATGGTTAGCTCCATACTAATGTCAGATGCCGGGGCAGAATGGGTGAGGGCGCCGATTGAAATAATGTTAACACCGGTTTTAGCAATTTCTCTTATATTCTCGAGGTTTACACCGCCGGAGGCCTCGACAAGTGCCTGGCCGTTGATGATCTGCACAGCCTCTCTCATCATCTCCGGTGACATATTGTCGAGCATGATGATATCCACCTTTGCTGCCAGGCATTCTTTAACCTGGTCGAGATTTTCGCTCTCAACTTCGATTTTGAGAGTATGGGGGGCCTGTTGACGAACACGATTGACGGCCTCGGTGATTGAGCCGCAGGCGGCAATGTGATTATCCTTTATCAGAATGCCATCAGCGAGATTGAAACGGTGGTTGTGGCCACCGCCCACCCGGACAGCATATTTTTCAAGGACACGCAGACCAGGTGTTGTTTTGCGGGTGTCGGTGACTTTTGCACCCAGGTCCTCAATTTTCTTAACAAAACTTTGGGTCAGAGTGGCAATACCGCAGAGACGCTGGACAAGGTTGAGGGCCACCCGCTCAGCCTGCAGCAGTTCAAGTACCGGGCCCTCGCAGGAAAATACGATATCGCCAGGCTGGATAGGGCGACCATCCTCAGCTGCTGTGTAGGTGAGATCGGCAATGCGGCACTTGAAAACCTCAGCGGCAACGGCCATACCGGCACAGATGAAGGGGCTCTTGGCCCTGAAGGTGGCCTGGCCCCTTGTCTCAGCAGGGAAAATGGCCTGAGAAGTTACATCGCCGGTGCCAAAATCTTCTTGGAGAAAATGAATGATATCTTTTTTGAGCGAAAGAAGGTCCATGGCACCCTGTTTTTTCTGTGGTAAAGATGGCGAGAAGGTAAGGCGATTCGGGTCACCTCGATTTTTACCGAAAAGACGTATTGTTTAAGGTAATATATAAGGTAAGATCTGTCCGATGAAAATCTAATTACAACGCCCCTCTCTTGCTTGTCAAGGTAAAGGATCTTGATCGTGGGAAGGTTTCCTTAATCGTGCTGTGTCTTTAACTTATCCTTGTCGAAGCCGCTAAAGCTAGGAATAGGCACTGCCTATATTGAGAAAAGAGTATGCTTGACTGTCATTGCCATCTCCTAGATTTTCCGGAACTTTCTGGTGATTTTTTCTCTTCTCTTGCCGCCTGCAATATCAATAAGTTCTACTGCAACACCGTGAGTGCCAGACAATGGTCAGATCTGTCCTCCATCGCCCTAAGTTATCCGCAGATTATCCCCTTTTACGGCCTCCATCCGTGGCATCTTGACAAGTATTCCTTCGCCGACCTCGACCCTCTCGGTCACCTGCTTGATGGTAAATTCTCTTGTTGCGGTGAAATAGGCCTTGATCGCCTGTGTAAAACGGATTTCACCCTTCAGGAAAAGCTTTTTCGACGCCAGCTTGATATTGCTTTTACCACCAAGAGTTTTGTGGCTATCCATTGTGTCAAGGCCTGGGGCAGGTTGTTTGAGATCCTGGCAGAATATCAGGGGCAACTTCCCTTTATGGTCCATTCTTTCCAGGGTTCACTAGAGGTCATGGAACGTCTGGTGGCCTTGGGGGGGATGATTTCTTTTTCCCACCGTGTTATGGCTGGCAACCAGCAGAAAATCCTCAATGTTTTAAAGGCGACGCCGCTGGAAAATCTGCTGTTGGAAAGTGATTTTCCCTTTTCCGCCAGTGATCAGGGGGATGACCTGCCAACATATTGCCAGGTGGTCACCAAGCTCTACGCTTTCGTCTGTCATCATCGTCAGCTAGCAATTGATGAGCTGGCCCATATGATTGAGAAAAATGGATCGATTTGCACGTATTGAAAAACTGTTAGGCCGTGCCAAGGTTTCCTGGCTTCAAGACAGGTCTGTCACCATTGTCGGTGTCGGGGCCGTGGGAGGCTATGCCCTGGAGGGTCTGGCCCGGTCTGGAATTGGCCGCATACGGTTAGTCGACTTTGATGTCGTCGATATCTCTAATATTAACCGCCAACTCCATGCCCTTGAGTCTACCTTGGGAACCCTCAAGGTTGAGGCGGCTAAAAAAAGGGTGCTTGATATCAACCCTCACTGTCAGGTAGAGGTCTTGCCTCTTTTTGCCAATGCTGAAAATATTGATGAAATTCTGACGCCAACACCGGATATTCTGATCGATGCCATCGATTCTTTGACTTCTAAGATTGATCTTCTCGGGGCTGCCTACCGCCGCCATATTCCCATTGTTTCTTCCATGGGCGCAGCTTTACGCACTGACCCTGGTCAAATTTGCGTCACTGACCTTCTCAAAACAAAAAAATGTCCCTTGGCTAAAAAGTTGCGAAAAAAACTGCGGCAAAATGGTGTTGGTGAAGGCATTACCTGTGTCTATTCCACCGAAGAGATCGATTTTGATTATGGCCAGCCGCAGGAATATGAAAATGGTGTCTCTTCAGACGAGCAAAAGAGGCGGCCGCGGCGACTTCTGGGAAGCCTTCCCACCCTCACCGGCATTTTTGGCCTTACTGTTGCCAATACCGCTCTCTATACCTTGTTGGCGAGATTTGAGGATGGTTCCTGACAACGAAAGGGTCAGCGGTTTTGGAACCAGAGGAGGTAGAGGCCAATCAGCAGCAGGAAAGGGCCGTTGCTGAAGTAGAAGATGTAAACAAGAGGGAAGCGGCGGCCAAAATATTCTTTTAACTGCCGGTGATTTACCACCTTGGGAATCCAGAACAGGATGGTAACCAGACCACCAAAAATAATGAGGACAACTGCAAGCAGGGTAAGGGCCATGATTTTACCTGAGGTCTTGTTGTTCTTGCCCGGTTGATTGCTGCGATACTGGTTTGCTGGCGGGGCTTGGATTCATGGCGGGCTGGTTGGGAAGATTTTCTTTGTTTTCAAGAGCCCCCTCCGGGATCATCCAGCCAAAGGGCAGGGTAATGGTTTCGAGAATCCATTTGCCTGTGGCTTCACCAATTGCTGAGGGCGACAGGATAGTGACGTTGGGGTCATTGAGGGGACCGGTGACCTTAACCGGCACTGAAACAATCCGACCTTCCTGGCCGCCGAGAACACGGCCAACCAGAGGAACCTTGGTTACCAGGCCATGGATGGTGGCAAAAGGGACAACAAAAAGAGTGACGTCATACTCCATGGTACTCAGGTTGATTTCGCCGGTGGCAATGACATCAACACCATCACCATCAATAAATGCCTTGTCGATGGTAAAGATATTATCACAGATATTTCCCGAGACCTCCAAGGCGTTGTAGTAAAATCCTTCATTCCAGATAGCCCCAGACAGGCCGGTGATATTTATAAGGCTTAATGTTTTGGCAAGGGCAACAAATTTCTTGATGATTCCTTTCTTTGAGGAGAGCAGCAGGCCGCCGCGTTTGCAGAGTGTAAGGTCGGAGTGGATGCGGCCCGATATCTCTAACGGCCCTTCGATAATTCCGTCAAAATTAAAGCAGGAGAGGAAGTCTTTAAACTCCAGTGGCGCTTCAACCGGGGTCATCAGCGAGATTTCCTTGCTTGTTTCTTGAGGGCCATGCCAGGTGAGCTGGCCGTTTACTCCCACGCCGCACACCTCGCTGTTCTGCAGGTTCAAGGCCGAGTCCGTCTTGCTGAAAAGGTAGTTGCCTTTCAGAGGTGTAAAGGGCAGTTGGTAGGCGTAGCCAGGATCGCCATTATTGTTTTTAGTGCCAAAGGGAACTATAAGGCCGGCCAGATTAAAGTTCAGGAGGCCAGAAAATTCGTAGGTTGAGGGTTTTTCCGCATCTTTTTTGGGAGGTAGGGTGGAGGAAATGAAATGATCAAGGTCTTCCTCGAATTTTTCAATATTTGTGGCGGTGAGCGACGATGGTGAGGTGAGATCAAGTTCAAAATGACCAAAGCCGGGTTTTGAGGAAAAGGTTCCTGTTGCCGCCAAGGGTTCATTGTTGAAATCAATTTGCAGTTCTTTAACCTTCAAAAGAGAATCATGGGCGACAAGATTTGCTGTGGTAATGGTAAAAACTCTGTTTTCTTTGCCCCATGTCCAGTGAATATCACGGCCCAGGAGGGCACCGTTGAAATCGAGCGCTGTTTTTTTTGTTTTGCTGTCTGTTGTTTTATGGACCCTGAAGTCACCATTGATGGTGGCAAAAGATGCATTGCTGTCATCTACAAGGGCATGAAGTGACGGGGTCGAGATCTTGCCCTTAAATGATGAGGTGAATGACTCTTTACTGGTATCCCATTTGAGCCTGAAGACAGCCTTGTCCGCTGGGCTTTCTACCCAGAAACCTCCTGAAAAAAGGTTGTTTTCCTCCTTGATGTCAAGGTTAAGGGTTGTTGTTTGATCAGCAGAAAGGATCTTGCCGGTGGTGTTGGTGGTCTGGTCGTCCCAGCTGATACTTATGGAGGGGACATGGTAGGGCGGCCGGGGCGTAATAAGTTGCGGGATAATGCCTTTGTCGTGCAACCAGCTTAGGTGGTCGGCACCGAGGATGCCGCTTAGCTGGAGATTGCCCTGCCAGCTTTGCCAGTCATCATGGCCGAGTTCACCGCTTAGGCGGATTGGTTGGTCCAGTAAGGTTCCTGAACTTGAAAGAAGGCTGATTTTTTGATGGTCAATGGTTCCCTGGCCCTTATCAATGACCACGTTTCCAGGCAGGACAGGGGTTTTGAATGTGATATCTTTCAACTTAGTTTCAAAACTATAGGTGTACTCCTCAGGCGTAAAAAAGGGTCCGTCCAGACCTCCAGTCATTTCCACACTGCCCTGGATCGAGGTGATCACGCCGCTCAAGGCCTTGTTGAGAACAGGGTGTTGTTGCAATTCTGCCAAAAGGGTGTTGGCGTCGACAAGACAGTGCAGTGAACGGAGAGAGAGGGGAGTGGCAGGATCGTCCCAGGAGGCGTGGCCACTGCTTTCCTGGATGGAGTGGGAGCCAATTTGAGCTTTTATTTGGGACCAGGTCAGTGAGGTGTCGGTGACCTGGAGATAGCCGGATTCGGGACGCAGGGGCCAACTGAGTCGGTTATAGCGCAGTTCGGCATTGTCATACCTGTTAACATCAACAATAACATTGAAATCGCGGAGATCATCACCGATATGGAGATGGCCGCTGGCCCGACCTCGGCCTTGAACCATGCCAAGCTCATGAACGACATCCTTGTCGTCAATGAGGGTGCGCAGCACTGCTGGTAGCTCTACGAGGTTGGCATCAATATCAACATCAACCTGCAGCCCGAACTTGTCGTCCGCCAGCCCGACAAGAAAGACCCCGTTAGTGCCCTTGGCATCACCAACCCAGGTGGTGATAGCTGTGCCGGTTAGATCACCGTCTTTGATAAGTATCGGTCCTTGGGCATTTATGAGGTCAAGGGGGATGTCGCCAAGGTGAATGTCGGCCTCAGCGATATCGACCTCAATGGTCATGGCGGTGACGTCTTCAAAGGATTTTACCGGGGCGTCAAAAAAATAGGAGGCGCTGTTTGCCGTGCCCTTTTGGACGATATCGGTAACCATTTGGGCCACTGCGTTGTCGCCCACCAGGCCAAGAACTTTTTGGCGAACACCGGTGAGATCGATATCCTTAGCCTTCAGATCAATTTTTATGTTGGCCTGCTCATTGCTGCCCGGGAAATGGCGAGCAATTTCGCCGCTTATTGCGAACTGAGGATCGATAAGGACAAGGTCGTTGATCTGCAAGGAAAAGGTGTTCTGGCGGCCCAGTTCCAGACTGAGATCCCCTTTGCCGACCCTGAATTCTTCTTCCTTGTCCAGGCGTGACAGGGAAATGTCGGGTATATCTCCCTGCAGGTCAATATTGAGCCGCTCTGGTTGTTTTGTGACTCGGAAAGACAGGGTGCTGAGATCGTCAATGGGGTTCAGTAGGGCCTTATCTCTGGATGTTAAGATTTTCTGAGGCTGGAGTTCCTCTACCCCTCCTTCAACAAATGCTCGGCCCTGGGGCCTGAATTCACCGCTGAAGGCGAAACTTTTGGCAAAACTTGCCTCACTTTCCCAGGAGAATTCGCCCTTGTTACCATGAATGGCGAGGCTGGCTGAAATGTTTTTTAAGAGGATCTTCTGGGAGGCAAAAATGGCGTTGTTGTGAGCAGGGAGATGGAGGGTGCCGTTTTTGATTTTCAGCTTCACAGCGGGCAGGCTTATGGCTGTTGCTTTTAATTCTTCCTTATCGCCGGGGAGGGTGTGGAGGTGAAAGACGGGGTCGGTAATATGCAACCTGCCCAAGGAGGTGAGGCCAAAAAGTATTTTCCAGGAGGGATAGAGGGAGGTCTGGGGACTGGTGGCGGAGAAGTCTTCATGTCGGACCTCAATACCTTCCATTTTTACATGGGGGAAGGGGAACCAGGTAAAGGCTATCTTGCTAACGCTGGCATCAACGACATACAAGCTGTTAATGCGGCTTAGTATCTGCTCTTGGACCTTTTGGCTCTCTATCACAAAGGGAGCACTGATCATGAGCCCGGCAACCAGGAGGAAGAGAAGGGCTGTAATAACAAGAAGCTTCTTTTTCATTGATAAGTGATCAAGGCCAAAAGAGGGAAGGGAAGACAGCAGACATCGCTTGCCTATTCGACTGTTGTCAGCATGCTGTCAATTGTTGCCAGCCCGCCTTGCCAGAAGAGCGGGTCATTGAGGTCGACTCCGAAGGGTTTAACAAGCTCATAGGGTGAAAGGCTGCCGCCGGCAGCAAGTAACTCCTCATATTTAGGAACAAAACTTTCACCATCATTTTTATACAGGTTGTAGAGGGCCAGGACAAGAAGTTCCCCAAAGGCATAGGAGTACACATAGCCTGGGGTGTGGAGAAAGTGGGGGATGTAGGACCACCAGATGTCGTAATTTTCAGTCAGGCTGACGGTATCGCCAAACATCTCTTCCTGGATAGCCCGCCAATGGCTATTTAAGGATTCCTCTGAAAGTTCACCGTGCTCCCGGCGGCTGGTGTGAATGCGGTCCTCAAAACGATTCATCGATATTTGTCGAAAAACAGTGGCAAAGATAGATTCAAGTTTTTGGCAGGTGAAGGCCTGTCTTTCCTCGATTGATTCGAGAAGGTCAAGTTGACTGTGGAAAACAAGCAGTTCGGCAAAAACGGAGGCGGTTTCGGCCAGGACAAGCGGCGTGTCGCTGTTATAATAGCCCTTTTCAGCAGCCAGGTATTGATGGACACCGTGTCCTAGTTCATGGGCCACGGTGGAAACGTCACGGATATTACCCGTATAGTTGACTAGTACATAGGGGTGGACCTCGGGGACGCAGGGGTGGGCAAAGGCCCCGCCCCGCTTGCCATCAAGGATGGGGGCATGGATCCAGCCGCGGTCAAAAAAGAAAGAGGAAATTTCCGCCATCTTTGGCGAAAATTGCCGGAATGCCTTAGTGACCATGGTCTGGCACTGCTGCCAGGTCACCTGCTCGTCAGGAAGGTGGGGCAGGGGGGCGTAACGATCATAATCATAGAGGGTGTCGAGGCCCAGCAGCTTCTTTTTCAGCTGATAATAGCGTTGGACAATATCATAGCGTTTGGTCACCGATGATATCAGGACGCTGACGGTATTATCTTCAAGCTCATTGGCCAGATTCATGGAGCTCACCCAGGAGGGGTAGCTGCGCAGCCGATCGGTAATCATTTTGTCGGCTAAGATCGTATTAAAGATATGGGTGATAATATGGAGCTGTGAGCGCAGGCCGGCTGTCATGTCCTCAGCCGCCTGCTGGCGAACCTGGCGCTCCGGTGAATAGAGGTCGGAAAGCACCTCTTCTTCGCTGCGCTTGTCGGCGCCGAAGGTGAGGTGGCCGAAAACCTTTTCAAAAAGATCGGTCCAGCTCGACGAGCCCACCGGCGCCCTCTCCATAAGAAGCTGCTCCTCGGCGCTGCTTAAAAGGTGGTCGGCATAACGGCGGATACTTTGTAAATAGTGGCGGTAATGGTCGAGGCTGGCGTTGTTCAGCAGCTTTTCGGCTACAGATTTTTCTGTCTTTCCCCATTCCAGGTCAAAAAAAACAGTCTCTTTGCCGACCCGGCTGGCTAACTCCCGGACCTCTTGCAAAAAAGCTCCGGCCTCAGCATTTTTTACCTGAGTGGTGAAGTTCAAGAAGGCATAGGTGGATAATTTGCCAAGCAGGACAGCGATGTCTTCAAGCTTTTTCACCAGGCCGGCAAGTTCCTTGGCCGTCAGGGTGGCAACTTTGTGACGATAGGTGGGGGCAAGGGCCTCTGCTGCGCTTTGACAGGCGGAGATGTCCTTGTGGAGGGCTGGATCCTCGAGGCCGCTATAGAGGTGATTGAGCTGCCAGATGACATCGGAGGTGCCGAGATTGTTGTTTAATTGTGCAGACATAGAGGCCATTTGCGGCTGAGTTTTAGGGGAATGATTTTGAATAATACAGTACCTCCAGATGAATTACAATCAGTGAGCCCGGGCCAAGAAAAAATCTTGCGCCAAAGAATAGAACGATATAGTTTGTATTCGAAATTTGATGGGATCAAGCTCCTTTATCTGCTGCCTTTTTTAGATATTTTCAAAAAAATCGAGTTGTTATAATCTTTGCTTTGCCACTATTTACTTGGAAAAAAAATTCTTGAAACTTCACACCTTGTGCTGAGTTTCAACCCCTTTAACAGTGTGTGTCAATTCCAGAGGCCTACAACAGGACATCCTCTCGCCGTATCATCTCTCTCCATGTTCTATGCCGTGCTGCCACGGCATCTATAACAGTTTAACCTTTGCAGGTATCCTATGACATCTTCCCCTATATATGATGAAGGCAAGGTAAAAACACTCAGCTCCCTTGAACATATCAAGCTTCGCCCCGGTATGTATATTGGCCGCCTGGGTAACGGCTCGCACCCGGATGATGGTATCTATATTCTCTTAAAGGAAATCATCGATAACGGAGTTGATGAGTTCATTATGGGGGCCGGTAAAAAAATCGAGATTTCCATCGACGATTCCGGCGTGGTGAC